>CALJPB010000314.1 GCA_937981305.1 uncultured Selenomonas sp. | reverse complement strand
CGTCAGTGGACGTTCGAGAAGGTGGACAAGCGTCTCCGCAAGATCATGTCGCACATCTACCGCGACGCAAAGAAGAACGCGGAGCTGTATGCCGACCCCGACGATCTTGTCGCGGGTGCAAACATCACAGCGTTCGCAAAGGTTGCGGATGTTATGCTCGCACATGGTCTTGTGTAAGCGTAGAACCGTATAGAGAAGGGCTGCTTCGGCAGCCTTTTTTCTTTGAAGACTCGTGCAGAAATGCGGGAACTGTGCTATAATAGGCGGGATTTTAGAGATCCTTGTTAGAGGAGGAGTATATTTACAGTGGATATTTCATTGATGGAACTGGTGAAGGTTGTCATTCTGGGCATCGTGGAGGGACTGACGGAGTGGCTGCCCGTCTCGAGCACGGGGCATATGATCCTCGTCGATGAGTTCATTCGGCTCGATGTGTCGACGGCGTTCATGGATATGTTCCTCGTTGTGATCCAGCTCGGCGCGATTCTTGCCGTCGTCGTGCTGAACCTCGAAAAACTCAACCCGTTTCTCAAGAGCAAGTCGAAGGCGGAGCGGCGCATGACATTCGATCTCTGGGGCAAGGTCATCGTCGCCTGTCTGCCCGCCGCCGTGATCGGGCTTGCCTTCAATAAATATATGGAAGAGCATTTCATGAATGCGCCCGTGGTCGCCTCCATGCTGATCCTCTACGGCGTGCTCTTCATCGTGGTGGAGCGCTGGAACAAGCGCCGTACGCCGCGCGTGGAGAACCTTGCGAAACTGGACTACCGCACGGCATTCATCATCGGTATGTTTCAGGTGCTCTCACTCGTCCCTGGGACGAGCCGCTCGGGCGCGACGATCCTCGGCGGCATCATCTTCGGCGCGAGCCGCTACGTTGCGACAGAGTTCACGTTCTTCCTTGCGATTCCCGTCATGTTCGGCGCGTCCTTTCTGAAGCTCGTAAAGTTTGGATGGAACTACACGGGGACAGAGCTTGTGATTCTTGCGGTTGGTATGGTGACGGCATTCATCGTCTCCATTCTCTCGATCCGCTTCCTCCTGCGCTACATCAAGCGCAATGATTTCACAGCGTTCGGCTGGTACCGCATTGCACTCGGCATCGTCGTACTCGCCTATCTCTTTATCGTCGGCGATCCGACGAAGGAGTAACTCATGAAAATCATTGCAGGGCTGGGCAATCCAGGTGCGGAGTATGCACAGACGAAGCACAATGTCGGGTTTATGCTCGTGGATGCGCTTGCAGAGCGTCTGAATGCACCCGCATGGAAGGAGGATTTTTTCTCTGCCATCACAGAGGTGCGCATCGCCGGAGAGAAAGTCTTTCTCGTCAAGCCCTTAACCTATATGAACAACAGCGGCGAAGCACTCAGTCCGATGCTTTCCTACTATAAAGTGGATGCTAACGATCTCGTTGTCGTTCACGATGATATGGATATCCCTGCGGGGACAGTTCGCATTCGGAAAAAGGGCGAATCGGGCGGCCATAACGGCATCAAGTCCATCCTCGCCCATGTGGGCAGCGAGGACTTTGCGCGCGTGCGCATCGGCATTGGCAGACCGCCCGCAGGATGGACGGTCATCAACCATGTCCTTGCGCCGTTTGCGGCGGAGGATGCGCCGAAGATTCGTGCGGCGATTGACTACCTCCTGCCCGCGGTGGAGTGCATTGTGACGGACGGTGTGGATCTTGCGATGAACAAGTACAATCCGCACAAGAAGAAAGAAAAACAAAAGGGGAGTCATGAAGCCCAAGAAGCAGGCGGCACGTCCGCATAGACACAGCGACGAGATCACGGCGGTCTACGCCGACAAGCATGGGAATATTCGTACGGCGGAGGGAGTACGTGCGATGGGACGCATCGGCACGGAGAATGTTCCGCTTACGTCTGCGGATGTCATTCCGCTGCCCGAGAGTGCCGATCTCATGTTTATGCCCGAACACACTGCTGTGGGACAGACGGCAGACGGAGTGGAAACTCGTATTGCGGGGACGGCGGTTGCAGCGATTCTGCCGCAGGGCTATACGCGCACGCATCTGCCCGCCTTTGTTCGTGCCGATGATGCTGCGCCGCTGCCGCTCTACGGATATACGGCGGTCGTTTCGCATCGCGGGAAGCTGTGCGTCGCTGCCGTCTATACGGATGAAAACGAGAAGTGGGATCCCGCCAACTACAACGGCAAGGAACTGAAGAAGCTCGTTCGGCGCACGATGAAGGAACTCCCGAACAACCGCATTGTGGAGCAGGTGGGGAATTGTTCACTGAACTACCACTGCCTGACGGCGCAAAATCTATTTTATCGGCGGTGGGAGTGCGGCGTGCCGACTTCGCCCGTCTGCAACGCGAACTGCCTTGGCTGTATTTCTCTGCAGAGTTCGGAGTGCTGCCCCTCACCACAGGAGCGCATCACATTCTCTCCAACGGCAGAGGAGATTGCCGAAGTCGGCATCTACCACCTCTCACTTGCTCCCGATGGCATCATCAGCTTCGGGCAGGGCTGCGAGGGCGAACCGTCGCTTGCCGCTGACCGCATCGCCGAGGGAATCCGCAAGATTCGCGCCGTCACCGCGCGTGGTCAGATCAATATGAACTCGAATGCAGGCTTTCCCGCAGGGATGAAGAAAATCGTGGACGCAGGGCTGGACTCGCTGCGCGTCTCCATCATCAGCGCACGCGATGAGAGTTATAACGCATATTACCGCGCAAGCTATCCGCTGAACAATGTAAAGGAATCCCTGCGCTATGCGCTCGATCACGGAGTCTATGTCTCGCTGAACTTGCTCCACTTCCCGGGCTTTACCGACCGCGCGGAGGAACTGGCGGCGTGGCAGGAGTTCTTCCGTGCACTGCCCGTGCAGATGATCCAGATGCGGAATCTGAACATCGATCCGACGCTCTTTCTGCGAACGATGCCGGAGGCGGTCGGTGCGCCTGTTGGGACGCGCGCGTTCATGGACGAGCTTCATGCGGAGTTTCCGCAGCTCGTCATCGGCAGTTTTAGTCATTATGTCACGGCATGACCAATTGACTTCTCGCTCAATATCGGATAGAATGACCCCATGCACGTTGGTGTATGGGGATTTCTTTTATGAAAAAGATATAGGAATCGCTGAATTTATCAGTGCTTCCTAATTCTTAGCGCTGGCTCTGAACACGGATTGTGTTTCAGAGGACGAGGAGAAGGTTGTCGAGTCATCAGCGGATGCCTTCCGGCACGCTCTGTCGAGAGTCTGCGGTCAAAGCGCAGGGGCGACCCTGCGGACAAAGCTGCAGATGGAGTGAAATCCCTGAGAGAAGTGTTTTCTGTCAGGAGGTATTTTTATGTGTGGAATCGTGGGTTATGTGGGGGATCGTCAGGCGGCAGAGTTCTTGCTCGACGGTCTGTCGAAGCTCGAGTATCGCGGGTATGACTCGGCGGGTATCGCCGTCTATGATGGAGAGAACATCCGCGTGGAGAAGAGTGTCGGCAGACTTGCCGCACTGCGCGACAAGATCAAGGGAAATGTGCCCATGGGCAGCCTCGGCATCGGTCATACGCGCTGGGCGACGCACGGGCGTCCGTCGGATGTGAATTCGCATCCGCATACGGACTGCCACGGCGACTTTGCCATTGTGCACAACGGCATCATCGAGAACTATCTTTCGCTGAAGGAAGAGCTCATTGCAAAGGGGCATGTCTTCAAGTCTGAGACAGATACAGAGGTCGTCGTACACCTCCTCGAGGAGGTCTACAGCGGGGACTTCATTGCCGCCGTGCGCGCAGTGCTCGAGCGGATCGAGGGCTCGTACGCGCTTGCGTTCATGAGCCGGAAGCATCCGGATATGCTGCTCTGCACGAAGCAGGACAACCCGCTCATCATCGGGCTTGGCGAGGGCGAGAACTTCATCGCTTCGGATATTCCTGCCATTATATCCAAAACGCGCCGCACCTATATTCTGGCGGACGGGGAAGTAGCCATTGTCCGCAAGGATGCGGTCGAGGTGACAAACCATCTTGGCGCATCTGTGCCGAAGAAGGTGTTCGAGGTGACATGGAACGCCGAGGCAGCGGAAAAGGGCGGCTACGAGCACTTCATGCTCAAGGAGATTCACGAGCAGCCGAAGGCGGTGCGCGATACGATGAGCCAGCGCATCACGGCGGATAAAAAATCCATTTCCTTTGACGAACTCGCATGGGATGCGGACTATCTGAACTCGTTCAACAAGATCTACATCGTTGCGTGTGGTACCGCGTACCATGCGGGGCTTGTGGGCAAATACTACATCGAAAAGCTTGCGCGCGTCCTCGTCGAGGTGGATGTCGCCTCGGAGTTCCGCTACCGCGACCCGATTGTCGATGAGCACACGCTCCTGATTGTGGTTTCGCAGTCGGGCGAGACGAGTGATACGCTTGCCGCGCTCAAGGAGTCGAAGCGGCGCGGGGCAAAGACTCTTGCCATCACAAATGTAGTTGGATCGTCGATTGCACGCGAAGCGGATCAGGTTGTCTATACATGGGCGGGTCCTGAGATCGCGGTCGCATCGACGAAGGCATATACGACGCAGCTCGTACTCTTCTTTATGCTCGCGCTCTACATGGCAGAGATCAAGAAGTCGATTGCGGCAGAGCGTACGGCGGAGTTGGTTGCACAGCTGCATGAGATCCCCGCACAGGTCTCCGAGATCCTGTCCGATGTCGACCCGATCAAGACCTTTGCGAAGCAGTACGGTTTCAACGAGGATGTGTTCTACATCGGACGTGGACTGGACTACGCCGTTTCGCTTGAGGGCGCACTCAAGCTCAAGGAGATCTCCTACATTCACGCAGAAGCGTATGCGGCGGGCGAGCTCAAGCACGGCACGCTCGCGCTGATCGTCGAGGGCGTTCCCGTGATTGCACTTGCGACGCAGCGCAACGTCTATGAAAAGACCCTCTCGAATATCAAGGAGGTCAAGGCACGCGACGCAGTCGTTATCGGCATCGCGGCAGAGGGAGATACGGAGCTCGAGAAGTACGTCGATCACGTCATGCACGTTCCAGCGTCGGATGAGTTCATCATGCCGATCCTCTCTGTGATCCCGCTGCAGCTGCTCGCATACTATGCCGCGATTACACGCGGCTGCGATGTGGACAAGCCGCGCAACTTGGCGAAGTCGGTTACAGTCGAGTAAACGAATCGCTGATAACATTCAGGACTGCTGCACGAAGATGCTTTTGCACACGTGCGGCAGTCTTTTTCTATGAAAAGACGTGACAAAGACTGCGTAGTCTGCTATAACTATGTTCATTATGGTAAATGAAACAGCACGAATCAACATCAATAATATCCTTGAACGCGCCATCGACATCGGTCAGCGTATGCTTGTGACGGGTGCCGAGGTCAGTCGCGTGGAGCGTACGATCAATTTTATCTGCCGTGCGTACGGCGTACGTCATGTGGATGTGATGGTCATTACGACCAGCATTGTTGTGACGCTGCGTGGAGAGGACATCGGCGTGCTTACGCAGATGCGCCGTGTGCCCGGGCAGAACTTCGACTTTCAGCGGCTCAAGGCTCTGAATCAGCTTTCGCGCGAGATCTGCGCCCATCCCATGACCTCGGATGAGATTAAGCAGCGCATTCGGGAGATCGACACGATGGAGGAGATCTCGCTCAAGGCCTCCTTGTTCTACTGGGCACTGATTGCCGCGAGCTTCTCCGCGTTCTTCGGAGGGCGGCTTGAGGATGCTGTATGTGCGGGCATCGTGGGCGTGCTCCTGCGCCTTTTGCAATATCTTCTCGGCCAGACAAAACTCAATCCATATTTTGCGCTTGTTCTGCTCAGCTTCGTCGGAGGGATACTTGCAAACTCATTCATGTGGTTCGGTATGGACATCCATCCTGCTGCAATCAACATGGGCAATATCATGCCCGTGATTCCGGGGCTTGCCCTCATGAACTCGATTCGCGATATGTTCAATCAGGAGACGATCTCGGGGCTATTAAAGAGCG
>CALJPB010000313.1 GCA_937981305.1 uncultured Selenomonas sp. | reverse complement strand
GCGATGATGTCCTGCAGCTCCTTGTACTTCTGGAGCACCGCCTGCACGCCGCGCGCGACCTCGTAGTGCTCCTGCCCGATGACGTGCGGGTCGAGGATACGCGAGGTGGAGTCGAGCGGGTCGACGGCGGGGTAGATGCCGAGCTCGGCGATCTGACGCGAGAGAACGGTGGTCGCATCCAGATGCGTAAAGGTCGCCGCCGGCGCGGGGTCGGTCAGGTCGTCCGCAGGGACATAGACCGCCTGCACGGACGTGATCGAGCCCTTCTTCGTCGTGGTGATACGCTCCTGCAGAGCGCCGACGTCGGTCGTCAGCGTCGGCTGGTAGCCAACGGCGGACGGCATACGTCCGAGCAGAGCCGAGACCTCGGAACCTGCCTGGATGAAACGGAAGATGTTGTCGATGAAGAGCAGCACGTCCTGTCCCTGCACGTCGCGGAAGTACTCCGCCATCGTGAGACCCGTCAGAGCCACGCGCATACGCGCTCCGGGCGGCTCGTTCATCTGACCGTAGACGAGCGCGGTCTTGTCGATAACGCCCGACTCGGTCATCTCCGACCAGAGGTCGTTGCCCTCACGCGTACGCTCGCCGACACCCGCAAAGACGGAGTAGCCGCCGTGCTCGGTCGCGATGTTGTGGATGAGCTCCATGATGAGAACGGTCTTGCCGACACCTGCGCCGCCAAAGAGACCGATTTTTCCGCCGCGCGAGTACGGAGCAATCAGATCGACGACCTTGATGCCCGTCTCGAGGATCTGGGTCGATGTCTCCTGATCGTCGAACTTCGGCGCGGGACGGTGGATCGGCCAGCTCTCCTTGTTGCCGACGGGCTCGGGGTTGTGGTCAACCGGCTCGCCGAGGACGTTGAAGACGCGTCCGAGGGTCGCCTCGCCAACGGGCACCTTGATCGGTGCGCCCGTATCGTCAGCATCCATACCGCGCATCAGGCCGTCGGTGGAGCTCATCGCGATGCAGCGCGTGACGCTGTCACCGAGATGCTGCATGACCTCGACCGTGAGATTAATCTCATGGTCGGCGGTCTTGCCCGTGACCTTGATGGCGTTCAGAATCTCCGGCAGTTCGCCCGCCGGAAACTCAATATCTACGACAGGTCCGATGACCTGTACGACTTTACCTTTTGCCAATGGAAAACCTCCTTACCTCCATGTACCCATTGTGCATGGATGTCACTTGAGTGCCTCGGCGCCGCCGACAATCTCGTTGATCTCGTTCGTGATGCCCGCCTGACGTACCTTGTTGTAGTAGAGGTCGAGCTTCCCGATGAGTTCGCCTGCGTTGTCGGTCGCGTTGCTCATTGCGTTCATGCGTGAACTCAGTTCGCTCGCCGCCGACTGGAGGAGCGCCGCATAGATGGTGGTGAACAGGTACTGCGGCAGCAGTGCCCCGAGCACCTCCTCGGCATTCGGTTCATAGATGTACTGTGCATGCGCGTGCGCCGCATTTTCGCTCTCCGCCTCAAAGGGCAGGAGTTTCACGATCTCGGGGACGCAGGTGATCGCCGAGACAAAGCGCGTGTAGACCATGTAGACTTCCTTCACGCCGCCCGCCTCGAACGCGCCGATGAGCTCCGCCGCGAGCTTCTGTGCGTGGCGTGCCTTCGGACGCTCGCTGATGCCGACGCGCTGGTGCACGATGTCAAAGCCGCGGTTCTTGAAGAAATCGCGTGATTTGCGTCCGACCGCAACAATCTGCGTGTTCGCCTTGTCCTCGACGAGCGTCATCGCCGTCTTGAGCGCGTTGCTCGAGTAGGCACCCGCGAGGCCTTTGTCCGCCGCCATCACGAGGATGAGGCGTTTGCCCTCACTGTGCTGCTCAAGCAGCGGATGCGAGACGCCGCTTGCCGCCGCCGCCACGCTCCGAATGACCGCAGCGGTCTTTTCGGCGTAGGGACGGTTGTTGTTCGCGGCCTCCTTGGCACGGCGCAGACGCGAGGTCGCGACCATGTCCATGGCGTTCGTGATCTGCTGGATGCTCTTGACGCTGCGGATGCGGCGACGGATGTCCTGTAAATTTGCCATATACAGTCACCTCTCCCCTTACGCTTCTTTGTAGGAGATGGTGTCCTTGAACTCCGCAATCGCCGCCGTGATGTTCGCCTCAAGCGCATCGTCGAGCTTCTGCTGCGACGTAATCGCCGACGCGATCTCGGGATGCGAGGAACGCATGAACTTGAGGAAGTCCGTGTGGAACGTGACAACCTTGCCCACGGGGATGTCCGTGAGGTGTCCGCGCACCGCCGTGAAGATGACAAGCACCTGCTCGGCAACGGAGAGCGGGCTGTACTGCGCCTGCTTCAGCGTCTCGACCATGCGTGCGCCGCGGTCGAGCTGCGCCTTCGTCGCCTTGTCGAGGTC
>CALJPB010000312.1 GCA_937981305.1 uncultured Selenomonas sp. | reverse complement strand
TTGCCGCGCACGCAGGAGCGGCAGACGAGATCTGGCGCATGGAGGAGGACGGCGACTTCGTGCGCGGATAAAGCTGCATACGAAAAATCCCACTGCGTTTACCAGGCGCAGTGGGATTTTTGTCGTCTGTTGTGCTATACTGAAGCTGCCACGGCCTTTACCGAAGCCAATATGGTTAGGGGAGGAGGCTATCAGATGACACTAACAGACTTTTTGCTTTCCCTGCTGAACAGTGTACTCGGGAGTATTCTCGGGGCGCTGATTCTGCAGAGGCTGAGGCGGTAGAAGCAGCCGCCGTTGTGGCATCAGCCTGACGCGACATTACCGGTCGCAAAGAAAGACCCCTGCGGTTACCAAGCGCAGGGGATTTTCTTTCTTTTGGCCTAAAATGACACATTCAGACTTTCTATGGTTATTATATCATTTTTTTTTGCTTTTTCAAGACTTAATTCACCCCGCTGCCGCATTCTCGATGATCGGCGCAGCTCCCTCCGTGATGCACTCCTTCGTCACAGTGACGCGGCGCGGCGCACTCTCGCGCGGGATGTCAAACATCACGTCGAGCATGACCTCCTCGATGATGCCCTTCAGACTGCGCGCACCGGTCTTGCGCTCGATTGCCTTCTTTGCGACCGCACGCAGCGCGTCCTCCGTAAAGACGAGCTCCACGCCGTCCATCGCGAGCAGCTTCTCGTACTGGCGCACGGGGGCGTTGATCGGCTCCGTGAGGATGCGCAGCAGTGCGTCCTCGTCGAGGGTCTCAAGCGTGCAGATCACGGGCAGGCGGCCGATGATCTCGGGGATGATGCCGTACTGCATCAGATCCTCGGGCGTTACCTGGTGGATCAGCGTGTCAAATTCCTTCTCCACCTCTTTGCCGCGCACCTCCGCGCCAAATCCCATCGCGACATTGCCCTTCCTGAGACGCTTTGCAATCGTCTTTTCGATGCCGACGAACGCGCCGCCCACGATAAAGAGGATGTTTTTCGTATCCACCTTGATCGTCGGTGCCTCGGGGTGCTTGCGCTGCCCGCGTGCCGTGAACTCCACGACGCTGCCCTCAAGCATCTTGAGGAGTGCCTGCTGCACGCCCTCGTGGCCGGGATCGGCGGTGATGGAGTTGTTCGCACCCGACTTGCGTGCAATCTTGTCGAACTCGTCGAGGTAGATGATGCCGTGCTCCGCCTTCTCCACGTCCTTGTCCGCCGCATAGTAGAGATTGCGTACGGCGACCTCCACATCCGCGCCGACAAAGCCCGCCTCCGTCAGGCTCGATGCATCCGTTACAGCGAACGGCACGTCGAGCAGCTTCGAGAGATGGGAGAGCAGCGCCGTCTTGCCGCAGCCCGAGGGGCCGAGCATGATGACGTTCGACTTCTCGATCTCCGTACCCTCGCCCGTATTCTCATACCCGTACTTCATGCGCTTGTAGTGATTGTAGACCGCGACCGCAAGAATCTTTTTCGCGTGATCCTGCTTAATAATGTAGGTATCGAGATAATCTTTGATGAGATGCGGGCGCGTCTTTTGGAGCACATCATCCAACTGGGTACGGAACGAACTCCGTTCCTCGGAGGAAACGGAGGCATCGTGCTCATCGAGGAAGCGGTTGATCTCGCGTACACAGTCCTTGCAGATCGCAAAGCCCGTATTCGGATCGTAGATCGGCATATCGTATTGGTCGTGAACATCAATGATACGCTTGCAGAAGCTGCACTGATGCTTCACGGGATTCTTTGACATAGTGATTCCCCTTCACGCTGATTTTCTTACGAATTTCCTTCCTAGGATACCACACGCAGGGAAAAGAAACAAGCACAGAAAGAAAAACATTCTTCGGTAATTATATGGAAAGAAAATAATCGCACAAAAAAAGATGCAAAAAAACGTAAAAAAGCACTTGACGGATTTTGTACGGTGTGTTATATTATGACAGTCGCGCCGATGAGGCAAACGAAAAGCGGCGAAAGCCGATGAAACCAACAGCGGCGCAGGATGTACCCTGAAAACTACACAATGCAAAACGAGTTAGAATTAAATCTAACAAGCCAGATGCAACATCGTTGTGAAGGTGGCAACACCTTCGGTCAACGAAACAACAATTCTTTTACAAGAATGACATTTTGAGCCAACAGGCTCTCACATAGACTACGGTCTTTTGCGGAGAGTTTGATCCTGGCTCAGGACGAACGCTGGCGGCGTGCTTAACACATGCA
>CALJPB010000311.1 GCA_937981305.1 uncultured Selenomonas sp. | reverse complement strand
TAAAATTATTAAAACTTCCATTTTCTTTTTCAATATTTCCTTCAAGTGAAATCACAGCAATACTATTATTTGCAATCTTTTTATTACTATTTGATGATTTAGCTAAAAGATTGCTAAAAGATTCTATTTGAATACTGTGAATCATATGATTGCTCATAAACGTATCAAAGTCAGATATTTCATCAATTAAAGAATAATCCCTAGCTGTATAAGGAGATAGTGATGCAAAATCACCATTTAATATGTTTTTTTCTACTTCTTTTTTATTAAGCTTTCTATTTGTAGCTATAGTTTCAATTAAATTATTTAATCTATTATCAAATAATCTTGTAGTATCTGCTCTTAATTCATCTGACATTTTGTCTAAATAGAAATTTTCACCAGCTGACTTATGAGAACCGACATGAATAGCTTCAATACTTACACCAAATTTATCAAGTAAACCTTTGTAATATATATTATTTGAAAAATATTATCGTTTCGCGCACCGCCGCATCATTTGAAAGAAACGACTTTTCCTGCTATAATCATAAGCAATATTGGGGAATGCTTCGTTGATCGGAGCAACAAGTTCTCCAGCCAGAAGGAGTTTTTTACACAATGCTGTTACACCGAAAATCCGTCGAACTGCTTGCTCCGGCGGGCACATGGGATGCCATGACCGCAGGCATTGCAGCGGGTGCGGATGCCGTCTATCTCGGCGGCAAACATTTCAATATGCGTCTGCACGAGGGCGACTTTAACTTTGACGATGCGCGTCTCAAGGATGCCGTCGACTACGCGCACGCGCACAACGTCGAACTCTACGTGACGCTCAACAACCTCATCAGCAACGAGGAGCTGCCCGCGCTGCGCGAATACCTCGCCTACCTCAACGAGATCCGTCCCGACGCAATCCTTGTCCAGGACTTCGCTGTACTCGAACTCGTACACGAGATGGGCATCACCGTCCCCCTGCACACCTCCGTCATGATGAACACGCACAACGAGCACGCCATCGAAAAGCTCAAGGAGTACGGCATCACGCGCATCGTCGTCGGACGCGAGATGACGCTCTCCGAACTCGCGCTTTTCCGCGCACGCACGGGCATCGAGGTCGAGTACTTCATGCACGGCGATATGTGCATCTCCGAGAGCGGTCAGTGCATCCACTCGGGGGTGCTCTTCGGACAGAGCGGCAACCGCGGACGCTGCATGAAGATCTGCCGCTGGCCGTTTGCCCTCATCGACGAGACGACAGGAGAAGTGCTCGATGCGAACAGCCCCGGGCCGTACAAGCTCGCACTCAAGGATATGTGCATGTACCGCTCCATCCCCGCACTCATTCAGGCGGGGGTCTATTCGTTCAAAATTGAGGGGCGGATGCGTTCGCCCGAGTTCATTGCGCGGCTCGTCTCTACCTACCGCAAGGCGATTGACGCATACATCGCCGACCCGAACGGCTACACAACGGACGAGAAGGGCTGGCGTACGCTCTACGACAACCGCGTACGTGACTACACGACGACGTTTGCGTTCGGACAGCCGACCGCCGTCGACATCGGCATGACGGGCGAACGCGAACCGCGCTTCTTCAGCCAAGCGGTCGAGGAGGCGGGCTTTGCCGACGAGGTGCTGCGCGCCGAGCGTCCGATGGAAAAGGAGAATGCACCGAGCCGCCACCTCAGCGTTCGCGTTGGCACGGTCGATGCTGCGCGTGCGGCGGTGGATGCGGGTGCCGATACCGTCTACGTCGGTGGCGAGGCATTCCGCCCCAACCGCCCGTGGAAGCTCACGGACTACGAAGATCTCGTCCGCTATGCGGCAGGACGCGCACGCGTCGTCGTGAACACATCGCGCACGACCATGCGCCGTGAGTGCGGCGAACTCGAGCAGTTCTTTACCGCACTGAACGATATCCCCGTGGACGGCATTATGGTCGGCAACCTCGGTACGCTGAAGCTCGCACGCACGCTCACAAAGCTGCCCGTACAGGCAGATCACTCATTCAACATCTTCAACCACCTCGCTGTCACCTTCCTCAAGGAGAACGGTCTGACAATGGCAACCGCCTCCTACGAGCTTTCGTTTCAGCAGCTGCGCGAGATCGTCGAGAACGCCGTCCTCCCCATCGAGGCAGTTGTTCACGGCGCATACGAGTCGATGATCTGCGACTACAACTTCCCCGCGATGTCCCTGCCGAACTACAGCGACCTCGCCGCGCCGGAGTTGCTGGACAGACTCTATGCGTTCCGCGACGAGGCGGGCGGCGTGCACTCCATCCGCATCGACCAGTACGGGCGCAACCACATCTACTTTGCAAAGGATCTCTGCCTCTACCCCTACCTTGAGAAGTTCAACGGTCTCGGCTCCTACCG
>CALJPB010000310.1 GCA_937981305.1 uncultured Selenomonas sp. | reverse complement strand
CGGCGTCGATCCGACGGCGATCGAGCAGCTCTTTGCACAGGGTACGCTGTTCGGTCTCCTCGATCTGTTCTCGGGTGGTGCGTTCAGTAAGTTCTCCGTCTTTGCGATGAGCATTACGCCCTACATCAACGCAGCCATCATCATCCAGCTGCTCAACGTCGTTGTACCGACGCTTGAACAGTGGTCGAAGGAAGGCGCGGAAGGGCACAAGAAGACGACGAAGGTCACACGGTATCTTACGGTTGCGCTCGCATTTTTCCAGGCGATCGGTATGTCCATCGGACTGAAGAGTGCGATCCTCAACCCGAGTCCCGTGAACATCCTCATCATTGCCATCACCCTCACAGCGGGAACGGTGTTCCTGATGTGGCTGGGCGAGCAGATCACGGCGAATGGTGTCGGCAATGGAATCTCTCTGATTATCTTTGCCGGTATTGTCGCGGCACTGCCGAAGAACATCGGCACGATCTATGCTTACGTCAAGGCGGGCACGATCAGCTACTTTAGTGTATTCGCATTTGCCGTCATCGCACTTGCGATGATCGTCTTTGTCATTCACATCGAAACGGGCTTCCGCCGCGTTCCGATCACGTATGCAAAGCGCCTTGTGGGCGGCCGCGTGGGGAGCGGACACTCGAGTCACATTCCCTTTAAGGTGAATCAGGCGGGCGTGATCCCCATCATCTTCGCCTCGTCGGTGCTCATGTTCCCGATTACGGTCGCACAGTTCATCGACATACCGTGGGTCAAGACCGCAGCGGCGTATCTTGAGTGGGGCAAACCTCTCCAGACCACGCTCTACGTCCTGATGATTATCTTCTTCACCTACTTCTACACGTCGGTGACGGTGAAGATTCCCGATATGGCAGACAACCTCAAGAAGTACGGCGGCTTTGTCCCGGGGCTCAGACCCGGACAGGCGACGGCGGATTATCTTGACTATGTACTCACGCGCATCACGCTCGCGGGGGCATTCTTCCTCGCATTCATCGCGGTGCTGCCGAACATGGTGGCGGGCGCGACGAACATTCAGGGCGTGTACTTCGGCGGCACGGCACTGCTCATCGTCGTCGGGGTTGCGCTGAACACGATGAAGCAGATCGAATCCATGGTGGTCATGCGCCATTACCAAGGTTTCATGAAATAGGAGGAGTCCTTTGATGCATATCCTGTTAATGGGTCCGCCGGGCGCCGGCAAAGGCACGCAGGCGGCCAATCTCGTGAAAGAATTCGGCATTCCGCACATCTCGACGGGCGACATGTTCCGCGCCGCCGTGAAGGAGGGGACGGAGCTTGGGCTGCAGGCGAAGGCCTGCATGGACGCCGGCAAGCTCGTGCCGGACGAGGTCACGATCGGCATCGTAAAGGAGCGGCTCGCGAAGCCCGACTGCAAGAAGGGCTTTATCCTCGACGGTTTTCCGCGTACCGTCGAGCAGGCGGATGCACTCACAGAGATCCTTGCCG
>CALJPB010000309.1 GCA_937981305.1 uncultured Selenomonas sp. | reverse complement strand
CGCTGCACGCCGCGCAGTCGCGACGTTTGCGGCGATCACCTCCGCCACCGTCTTGCCCGTCCCCGCGAGCTTGTGCCCGTTCGCGCCGAAGGTATTGCTGTAGATCACGCGGCTGCCCGCCGCGATATAGTTTCGATGAACCTCCTCAATCACCTCGGGATGATCCATGCCGAAGAGTTCGGGGCGCTCGCCCGGCGCAAGTCCACGCGCCTGCAGCTCCGTCCCCATCCCTCCGTCCAATATCGTTATTTGATGCATTCTATATCCCCCATTACTATGGTCTGCCCATAGACAGATACTTGCGTAATCCCAGAAGCGCCCCTATGTCTTCGCCCCTTCGCGGCACCTGCGCCCCGCCTTGCGGAACGGACAGGTGCGGAACATCAAGCAGTGCTCGCAGTCCGGCGGTCGATGCGGCTGCGGCGTGCGTGCGATGCCCATAATCGCCGTCACTGACTTGCGCGGCACCATGATCGTCGTCGGTGTCAGCGAGACACCGATGCGCCGCGTCATATCGAGCAGCGCAAAGAATTTCGGCTGCTCCGCAATCGGCAGGTCACCGTAGCCGGGGCTGAAGCGATCCGTCAGATAGCGTCCCTCCGCCTCCACGGCGCTTCGCATATCACTCTCGAAGTTGTTGCAGATATTCTCGATCGCCGTACTCGCACACGCATCCATGATGACGGAGTCCGCCGCATTCACGACCTCATAGCGCATCATCAGCCGCTCGACACCTGGGCCGAGGGTCGCACCAAAGAGCACAACCTCCTCACACGGCTCAAGCATACGAGGGATGTCATTTCCTGCAAACGTCACGCCGAGCACTGCCCCATCTTCAAGAGGAGCGTGACGATACGTCAGACGCGGCGTTGCTGCGGCAAGCACCTCATCCGTACAGCGGCGAATCTGCGCTGCAATCTCCTCCGTCAGCTCCTGCCCACGAAAGCCAAGATACTTTAGAATTTCATTCATATTCAGCGTTGTAAAACGCGGTTCAAACATAGCTTCTCCTACTATAGTACAGTACACAAGATTTAGAGATTATAGCACATTCCCCCTCTCCTCACAAATATACTTTTGTCATGTCATGATATGTGTGCTATAATACTGCCCTGTCTTTTTTCTTTTCAGGGGGAAATCGAATGATAAAAGAAGCGATCAAAAAGGTCGTAGGCAAGGAGGATCTTACCTACGACGAAGCATATGCGGTCATGAACGAGATCATGTCGGGCGAGACCTCTGCGGTCGAAAACGCCGCCTACCTCGCCGCGCTCTCCACGAAGAGCAGCGGCATGGAGACGATTGACGAGATCTCGGGCTCTGCGGCAGCGATGCGTGAACACGCAGAGCGCGTCGAGCACGATATGGAGGTCATCGATATCGTCGGCACGGGCGGCGATCACTCGGGCAGCATCAACGTGTCCACTACCGCATCGTTCCTCGCAGCTGCGGCAGGACTTAAGGTTTGCAAGCACGGCAACCGCGCCGCCTCATCGTGGAGCGGTACAGCCGACTGCCTGGAGGCACTCGGCGTGAACATCGACCAGCCGCCCGCAAAGGTACGCGAAGAACTGGACACGGTGGGCATGGCATTTCTCTTTGCCCAACGGTATCATCAGTCGATGAAGCACGTCGGCGCGATCCGCCGCGAGCTCGGCATCCGCACCGTGTTCAACATCCTCGGGCCGCTCACGAATCCCGCGCGTCCGACCGCGATGCTGCTCGGTGTCTACAGCGCACATCTGCTGCGCCCACTCGCAAACGTACTGCCCGGTCTGGGTGTGAAGCGTGCGCTCATCGTCCACGGCACAGACAGCATGGACGAGATCAGCATCGGTGCACCGACTCTCATACACGAGATTGCAGACGGCTGGGAACGTTCCTACGAGATCCGTCCCGAGGACTTCGGCTTCACGCCCGCAGCAAAGGAAGCGATTCGCGGCGGAAAGCCGGATGAGAACGCAGCCGTCACACGCAGCATCCTCAGCGGAGAGATCACAGATGCACGCGCGGATGTCTGCCTTCTGAACGCAGGCGCCGCCATCTACATCGGCGGTGCCGCTCCCTCCATCGCGGACGGCATTGCGGCAGCACGTCAGACCATCGCGAATGGCACGGCGCTCAAAAAACTTGAGGATTTCATCAAGATCTCTCATTAAATCGAAAGGAGTTTGCATCTATGCAGGCACTTGAACAACTCAGTAATTTTGTCTCTCGTTATATGGCATTCTTCGTCATTCTGATTGCGGGCATCTCGCTCTTTCAACCGTGGACATTTCTCTGGGCAGTCCCATGGATCACGATTCTGCTCGGCATCGTCATGTTCGGCATGGGCATGACCCTCCGTTTTGCGGATTTCAAACTTGTCCTGCAGCGTCCGCGCGATGTCTTCATCGGCACGGTCGCACAGTTCGGTATTATGCCGCTCCTCGCGTGGGGGCTCGCACACGCATTTTCCCTCCCGCCCGAACTTGCGGCGGGTGTGATCCTCGTCGGCACCTGTCCCGGCGGCACCTCGTCGAACGTTATGACCTACCTTGCGCGCGGCGATGTGGCACTCTCCGTCTCCATGACGATGGCATCGACCATTCTTGCCCCGATCATGACACCGCTCCTCACTCTCTGGCTGGCAGGTCAGTGGATTGACATTCCGGCAGAGAAGATGATGGTCTCGATTGCACAGGTTGTCATCGCACCGATTCTCCTTGGCCTCCTCATCAACCACTTCTTCGAGCGTCCCGTTCAGAAGGCGGTCAAGGTACTCCCGCTTATTTCTGTCGTTGCCATCGTGCTCATCGTCGGCGGTGTCGTCGCGGCAAATGCGGGACGCATCATCGAGACAGGTGCACTCATCATGGTCGTCGTCATGTGTCACAACCTGCTCGGCTACACACTGGGCTTCGTCGTGGCAAAGGCACTCGGTATGGATATGGCAAAGGTCAAAGCCGTCTCCATTGAAGTTGGTATGCAAAACTCGGGACTTGCAACATCCCTTGCACTCCTCCACTTCGGAGCTGCGGCCGCCATTCCCGGCGCACTCTTCAGTGTTTGGCATAACATTTCGGGATCACTAGCTGCAAACTACCTGTCCAGCCGTATGAAAAAGTCTGTCTAACACAAATTTCATTCAAAAACTCCTCTAAAATCTTTTAGGACTTTTGGAGGAGTTTTTTTATTTGTATCGAATTGTACTCAGAAGAAACGTCCTCGCTTCGAGAAGATAGGACGTCAGCTGTTGTCATGCCCATTGGGCACATCATTAAAAGAGGTGTCTGAATGAAATTAAAGTCAAAGATGCTCCTGTGGATCGGAACCCCGCTCATCATCATATTTTTGGCGATGGCGGGCTTTACCTACTGGGAGGCAAGCGCGATGATCGAGCAGGCGACCGAGCGTGAAATGCGCGCGCGCTCTGCCTATCATGCCGAGGAAATCAGTCGCATGGTCGAGGAGCCGAAGGGCATTCTCGATGGATTGGGACAAGTGTGGACAACGAAACTGCCGTCCGATGAAGCCTTCATGGAGACCGCCGCGGATTTTGGTGCACGCTCTGATATTGACGGCATCTATCTTGCGTCTGTCGGTCACGATTTTCTCTACGGCAATGAGCAAATTGTTCCGCAGGCGGAATTCGACCCGACATCGCGCAGCTGGTACAAGTTCGCAAAACAAAATGCCGGCGTACAGATTTCGGATGTCTACATCAATAAATTCCACAACACCAAGGTTGTCGCACTCAGCCGTGAACTCCGCGCAAGCGACGGAGGAGAAGCCGTTCTAGGCATGGACATTCCGTTTGCGGACATTGAAAAAACAGTCCTCTCCTTAAAGGTCGGTGAACACGGCGGTGCGTTCCTGCTGGATGCTGCCGGTCGTTTCATCGCACATCCGGTGCTGACGATGGAAGACAACGTGCATGCACAGGGTGAGGGAGACGCGCGCCGCCTTCTTTCAAAAGAGCCTATCTTCTTCACCAACACATGGCAAGGCATCGAGAACTACTATGTCGTTCACCCTGTCGGCAACACGGGATGGTCGCTCATTCTCTTCGTTCCGAAGGACGAGGTTCTCGCCGATGTGAACACCCTCAAGTGGACTATGATTATTGGGCTCATTGTCTCCCTTATTCTCATCGGTGCTCTGCTCTACAAGATCGCTGCTTCGATTGCAGAACCGCTTGAAAATATGGCTGGTGCGGCGCAGGAGGTTGCAAAGGGGAATCTTGCCATTGTCCCGCCTCAGATGGATCGCGATGATGAGATCGGACAGCTCCACAACGCTCTGCTCAAGATGGTTAAGAACCTGCGTGAACTGATTCAAAAGACGGCACAGACCTCAGAGCAGCTTGCCGCCGCATCACAGGAACTGACTGCATCAGCAGATCAGTCGGCACAGGGCGCACAGAGTGCAGCCGAGGCGATTGTCAAGATCACGGGCAGCACGGTAGAGCAGAACGAGGTCGTCGATCAGTCATTCAAAACGGTGGATGGCATCACCCACGCGATCAACAAGATCACTGCGGGTATTTCGGATGTCTCCGCCGCTACCCATCGCGCCGAGACAGCAACGTTTGAAGGTCAACAGGGACTGAGCGTTGCCGTAAAGGGAATGAGTATCCTCGATCAAAGTGCAAAGGATGTCTCCGGGGCGGTCACAGCTCTCTATGAGAGTTCCAAGCGCATCTCTGAGATTGTCGAAATGATCACCGAGATTGCAGGACAGACGAATCTCCTTGCCCTCAACGCCGCCATTGAGGCAGCGCGTGCAGGAGAGCAGGGACGCGGATTTGCCGTCGTCGCCGAGGAAGTCCGAAAGCTCGCAGAGCAGTCCGAGACAGCCGCGCAGGAGATTACGGGGCTCATCACCGAGAATGCGAACCGCATCGAGGACACGTTCAAAGTCATGCAGCAGCAGAAGGAGCACGTCGGCGAAGGTGTCAAGCAGGTCAACCAGGCGGGTGAGCAGTTCGATCGCATCGCGGGCGTTGTGAGCGAACTCACCGAGAAGATGGATGCCATCCTGAAGAGTACCGAGGGCATTAAGGCCGGCAGTGAGCGCATGGTCAGCTCGGTCGAAGCCGTCCAGAAGGTCTCGAACGCCGTCCACAGCGAGGCAGAGAACGTCTCTGCCGTCTCCGAACAGCAGGCAGCCTCCATGCAGGAGATCGCAGCCTCCAGTCAGACGCTCGCACAGCTCGCGCAGGATCTGCAGCGCATCGTCGGGGGGTTCAAACTCTAAAACCATCACAAACACAAGAAGATATCGTCCCCTATTGGGGGCGGTATCTTTTTTACGTTACAGCTCCGAGCCAGATTCTTACAGCCGCCTAGGATCTGCAGAAGCTTGCAGGACGCTTTTGCACTGAGATTTCTATAAACAAGCACACAAAAGGGGCTGCCTCAATGGGCAGCCCCTTCGTTATGCTTCGATTCCATACATGGAAGCAAATTAGTGATTGAACATATTGCGCAGTGCCTGCTTGTTGACCTCACGGTTCAGCTGTGCAAGATGCTGCGTGAGCTTGATGCTCTTCGGGCAGACGCGCTCACAGTTCTGGCTGTTGCCGCAGCTCGTGATGCCGCCCTTCTCCATCAGCGCATTGAGGCGCTTCGGCGCATCGAACTTTCCGAGCGGATGGAGGTTGAAGAGAAGCGTCTGTGCCGTCGGTGCAGGTCCGATAAAGTCGGACTGCGGACCGACGTTCGGGCACGCCTCAAGGCAGCAGCCGCAGGTCATGCAGTGTGAGAGCTCATAGCACGTCTCTGCCGTATACGGATTCTGGATCGGGGCATCCTTGTTGTCCCATGTACCGTCCACCTCGACCCAGCCATGGATGCGCTTGAGGCTCTCGAACATGACCGAGCGGTCGATGAGAAGATCGCGGATCACGGGGAACGTACGCGCCGGCTGGACACGGATCGGCTGCGTGAGGTTGTCGACCAGTGCGCAGCATGCCTGCTGTGCGTGGCCATTGATGACCATCATGCATGCACCGCAGACCTTCTCAAGGCAGTTGCACTCCCAGACCGGAGGCGGAACGCGCTTGCCGTCGACCGTCACGGGGTTCTTCTGAATCTCCATGAGGGACGCGACGACGTTGAGACCGGGACGATAGTCGACTTCGAACTCCTGCGTATAGGGGTTCTCGTTCGGTCCATCCTGACGCTCGATGATAAAACGAACTTTTTTCTGTTCTGCCATGACTTCTATCCTCCCTTACTCCTTCTTGGCGACGGCGTAGTTACGCGCACGCGCCTTGATGAGCGAATGCTCGAAATCCATGTAGCTGACCTGAGGCTCCTCGGTCTTCGGATCGTAGTCCACGATGGAGGTCTTCATGAAACGCTCATCGTCACGACCGTAGAACATGAGCTCACCTGCCTCATCCGTCATACGTTCGCCCTTGTCGTCGAGCAGGATCTTCGCATGTGCGCCGCGGCTCTCGTCACGGCAGCGTGCCGCCTTCGTAACAGCCATCGCATAGAGGATCATGTTGCGGAGCTGACGCACGAACATCGCTTCCTGGTTCGCCCATGTGCCATGATCGGTCACGCCAATATCATCCCAACGCTTGAGGATGCCCTTGAGCTTTTCAAGGCAGATATCGAGTCCCTTGTTGTCGCGCTCGATGGAGACGTAATCGTACATGATCTCGCCCATCTCCTGATGGAGTTTGTGCGCATTCTCGGAGCCTGTCATGTTGCGGATCTTGTCGAACTCCGCGACACACTCCTTGCGTGCCGTCTCGAGTTCTTCCTCCGTGAGTGCCGTGCCGAGCTCGCCGCTGCGTGCCCAGCGCAGAGCCTCAGGACCTGCAACGTAGCCGGAGTAGCTGGCCGAGAGAAGCGAGTTCGCACCAAGACGGTTCGCACCGTGGTACTGGTGATCGCACTCGCCCGCCGCCATGAGACCGGGGATGTTCGTGTGGTGCATACGGTCGACCCAGATGCCGCCCATCGAGTAGTGCACGGACGGGAAGATCTCCATCGGCACCTTGCGCGGGTCCTGACCGACAAACTCGGAGTACATCTCGAGAATGCCGCCGAGCTTATGCTCGAGGTAGTCCGCGGGGATGTGCGAGAGGTCGAGGTAGACGCGGCGGTCGTTGTTGACACCGAGCCCCATGTGCACGCAGACCTTGAAGATCGCACGGGAGGCAACGTCACGCGGAACGAGGTTGCCGTATGCAGGGTACATCTCCTCAAGGAAGTACCAAGGCTTGCCGTCCTTGTATGTCCAGACGCGTCCGCCCTCACCGCGGCATGCCTCGGACATGAGACGATTCTTGTCCGAGCCGGGGATTGCGGTCGGATGAATCTGGATGAACTCGGGGTTGCCGATGTGCGCGCCTTGCTGGTATGCGGAGGAGACCGCCGAGCCGTTGCAGATCGTGGACGCCGTACAGCGGCCGAACACCTGCCCCGGACCGCCCGTTGCGAGAATGACGACATCGGCTGCGAACGCCTTGATCTCGTTTGAGTTCATGTTCTGTGCGACCAGACCGCGGACGATGCCGTCCTTGTTTTTGATCGCACGGATGTATTCCCAGAACTCGTATTTCGTGATCTTACCCTTGACCTCCCAACGGCGCACCTGCTCGTCGAGTGCATAGAGAAGCTGCTGCCCCGTGGTAGAACCGGCAAAGACCGTGCGCTTATTCTTCTGTCCGCCGAAGTTGCGCAGATCGAGCACGCCCTCCGGGGTGCGGTTGAACGGAACGCCCATGCGGTCGAACATCTTGACGAGCTTCGGAGCCGCCTCGACCATGCCCTTGACGGCAAGCTGATCGGCGAGGAAGTCGCCGCCGTAGACCGTATCATCGAAGTGCTCGTAAACGCTGTCATGCTCGCCCTTCGAGTCCATGCAGGCGTTGATGCCGCCCTGCGCACACAGCGAGTGGGAGCGCTTTACGGGGCAGTAGGAAAACAGGTCGACTTCGCCGCCGAGCTCACAGACCTTGATGGCCGCCATGAGACCCGAGAGACCGCCGCCTACAATAATGATTTTTTTCTTTTCAGCCATGTAGGTTCTCTCCTTATCTATACATCACAAACAATCGATCAATGCATGGGAACGAAGTAGCTCACCATGAAGGCAATCGTCACGAGGCTCAGAGCCGCGCAGAGCATCATGGAGAGAATGCCCGCCACCTTCTGCGCGCGATGACCCTTGACGACGCCCCACGTCATGAGGAAGGTCGCGATGCCGTTCGTGAAATGGAAGATCGCTGCGAGCATGCCGATGAGGTAGAGGACGAAGACGATTGGGCTGCTCGTGACGTAGCTCTGGATCAGCTCGTAGGTGATCGGCGTGCCGAGGACGCCCTTGACGTAGAAGCGCAGGTAGCCGACGTGCCATACGAGGAAGACGAGCAGGAACCATGCCGTCCAGCGCTGGAAAGCGAAGTTCCAGTTGTTGAGGTAGCCGTACTTCGTCGGGTTGTTCTTCGCCTGCATGCAGATGTAGATGCCATAGATCGCATGGAAGAGGAACGGGATGGCGACAGCGCCGATC
The DNA here is from genome assembly GCA_937981305.1 of uncultured Selenomonas sp. Classification (GTDB taxonomy): domain Bacteria; phylum Bacillota; class Negativicutes; order Selenomonadales; family Selenomonadaceae; genus Centipeda. The sequence goes on along the minus strand of CALJPB010000309.1, from coordinate 290 downwards.
TCAAGTCCGAGGAAGATCGGCTTCGGAATCAGCTCCATCATGGCGAGCTTGCCGTTCAGAGCTTCAGCGCCGCCCAGAGCCGAAGCATTGGTGAGGATGTGCTCCATGAGGAATCCTCCGAGTGCCAGCAGACCGACCAGAGAATGCAGGCGGCGGGCGTAAAAAGTTGTGTTAATCATTCTATACCTCCTATAAATTCTTTGCGCCCCGCCTCAAACGGGGGCAGATGATGAAAGCGCCAAGGGGCGGCGCTTTCTACAGGAATCACCGATAAATTCAGCCTCGTCATC
>CALJPB010000308.1 GCA_937981305.1 uncultured Selenomonas sp. | reverse complement strand
GCCGTAATCAGACGCTCACCCACACCGAAGCTGTCCACCTGCGCCCCTTGCAGGAGGAGCGAGGAAATCGTAAACTCATCGAGGCTGTTCGACAGGATAATCTTGCAGTCCGTAAGCCCTGCATCATCCAGCATCGTGCGGACGCGCTTCGAGAGATATGCCAGATCGCCCGAGTCGATGCGCACCCCCGCAAGGCGGTGCCCCCGCGGCGCAAGCACCTCATGTGCCGTACGAATGGCGTTCAGGATCCCCGAATGAAGGACATCGTAGGTATCGACGAGAAGCACGGTCGCCTGTGGATAGAGCTCCGCATATTTTTTGAACGCCGTAAACTCATCCTCGAAGAACATGACCCAACTGTGCGCCATCGTCCCCGACACGGGAATGCCGAACTGCTGCCCCGCCGACACCGTTGCCGTCATATCGACACCGCCGATGTATGCCGCGCGTGCGCCGTACGTCGCAGCATCCATGTTGTGTGCGCGTCGCGCACCGAAGTCCGACACCTTGCGCCCCTCAGCCGCACGTACGATGCGCGAAGCCTTCGTGGCAATCAGGGACTGATGATTGATCTGTGCGAGAATCGCCGTCTCGATCAGCTGCGCATCGATGACGGGTGCGACAATCGTCATCAACGGCTCGTTGGGATAGATGATCGTCCCCTCCGGCACGGCGTAGATATCCCCACGGAAGCGGAAGCCGCGCAGGAACGACAAAAACTCCTCCGAAAACAGATTCTGTGCACGAAAATAATCGATGTCCTCATCCGAAAAGGAAAGATTCTCCACGAACTCGATCACATGCTCAAGCCCTGCAAAGACAGCATAGCCCCCCCTGTCGGGAACCGAGCGAAAGAAGAGATCGAAGGCAACGCGCACGTCGCCGTGTGTCTGACGAAAGTATCCGTAGGACATCGTCATCTCGTAGAAATCCATCATCATCGACAAATTTCTCTTATCAAATTGCGTCACAGTACAGTCCCCCTATCGGGCAGAAAGAAATGGCATAACAATCATACCTTTGTATTATATCATTTCGTCAAGATTCACGCAAAATAGTTTCTCACCATTTTTCATCCTGTTTTGACAGAAAGAGCAGATCCTTCTGTGTGAGCTTCGCCATCGGCAGGAGTTCGGGACGGTGACGCATGGTACGAAGCAGGGACTGCTCACGCCGCCAGCGTGCAATCTCCGCATGATTGCCGGAGAGCAGGACATCAGGCACGGCTTTGCCCTCAAACACGCGCGGGCGCGTGTACTGCGGATAGCCGAGCAGAACATCAAAGAACGAATCCGTCGGTGCGGACGTGTCGTCACCGAGCACGCCCGGCAGCATACGTGCCGTCGCATCGACCACGAGCATCGCAGGGATCTCCCCACCCGTCAGCACGAAGTCCCCGACGGAAATAAGGCGGTCGGCGAGATCGTAGACGCGCGCATCAAAGCCCTCATAGTGTCCGCAGATAAGAATAAGCTGTTCGTATGCCGCCAATTCCTTTGCCGTCTTCTGCGTGAACGCCTCGCCCGCAGGATCAAAGATGATGGTGCACCGCCGCCCTTCACAGGCGGCGGTCCCGGCACGGATGTCACGCACAGCAGCATAAAGGGGCTCCGGCTTTAAGACCATGCCCGCCCCGCCGCCGCACGGAGTATCGTCCACATGACGGTGTTTATCCGTCGAATAGTCACGAAAATTTGTATAGTGAACATCCAATATGCCGCGCTCTGCCGCACGCCCGATGATGCTCGTGCCAAATACACCCGCAAACATCTCGGGAAAGAGCGTCACAAGATCGATTCTCATAGGAACTCCTTATTCTCATTAGCAATGTTTTTCATTATAGCATGGATACGTTTGTGAATTGCACGCTTTCGATAAAATATTTTACGAATCGACGCGGAAGATATATAATAGGGTAAGGTATGAATGGAACTCAGGAGCATTTTATGGACATCAACCTTGCCCATTTCAATACGGATATCGGGCGGCAAAAACCCGAGAACATCATTCACAGCAATGCGGCTTGCCCCTTCTGTGCAACGGACAAGCTGACAGACATCATCGCGACAGACGGCGATATCATCCTGCTCAAAAACAAATACAACGTCATCGAGGAGGCGGATCAATTCGTCCTCATCGAGGGCAGGGACTGCGATGCAGATATGCCCAACTACACACGCGACCATATGCACCGTCTCATCGCGTTCGGTATGGGGCATTGGGCGCAGATGCGTGCGAGTGGGAAATATGACACGGTGCTTTTTTTCAAGAACTATGGACCGTACTCGGGCGGAACAATCCGTCACCCGCATATGCAGCTCGTCGGCTTCCCCACGTTTCGGCAGGAGCTTGCATTTCGCCGCGTCGAGTTCGAGGGCCTGACCGTGGACGAGCGGGACGGCGTCACGCTGAACCTCTCCACCACACCGCGCGTCGGCTTTTGGGAGCTGAACATCGTCCCCGCCGACGCGGGAGCGACCGCGACCATCGCCGACTACATTCAGATCGCGGTTGACTTCCTCATGAATGCCTTCCGCCGTCCGCTGACGAGCTACAACATCTTCTTCTACAATGACGGCGCGGACATCTTCATCAAGATCATGCCGCGCTTTGCCACCTCTCCCATCTTCATCGGCTACAACATCCGTCTGCTCCCGTCCAACCTTGTGGAGGTGCGGGATCGAATGCGTGCAAAATACTTTCGAAAGCACTGAAAACAATATGTGGAGTACAGTATGAACGATACGATCAACGAGACCCCGCCGAAACGCACGCGCCGACGCAAGACAACGGCACGGAAACGCACAGGAAAGAAAAAAACGCCCCACAGATTTGGGCGTTTTTTCTTGAGTATGCTGCTGTGCACCGTTCTCGTTTCCGTTGGCACATTTCTCTTCGTCCCGCAGGTCTGGCAGAGTATTAGCGAACTCCTGCCCCCTGCCGAGCGGCAGCTGCCCGCAAATCAGCTGCACGAGATTCACGATCCCGATGCCGCCGAACAGCTTGCACGCGTCCTCTTCATCCGACGCGCGATCGACGCGCGCCTTGACCGCTCCGACTATGTCCCCATCGGACACATTTCCCCCGACCTCAAGCGTGCAATGGTAGCGATCGAGGATCGACGTTTCTACGATCATTGGGGCTTTGACATGACGGGCATGGCACGCGCCGCCCTCGTCAACATCCAGCACGGACGCATCGAGGAAGGCGCGAGCACAATCACGCAGCAGCTTGTAAAGAATCTCTTTCTCGCGAACGAGCAGACCTTTACACGCAAGGCGCAGGAGCTTCTGCTCGCCCTCGACATCGAGATCGCCTACTCGAAGGACGAGATTCTCGAGATGTATCTGAACGTCGTTTACTACGGTTCGGGCTTCTACGGCGTGAATGCCGCAGCCGAGGGATACTATGGAAAAACTCCGGCTGCACTCGACCTGCCCGAAGCCTCCATGCTCGCGGGCATCCCCAACGCCCCCTCCGACCTCTCCCCATTTGAAAACTTCATCGCCGCAAAGAAGCGGCAGGCAGTCGTCCTCGACACAATGGAAGCGCAGGGACTGATTGACGCACGCAAAGCCGAGGACGCAAAGATGCAACCGCTGAACTTCCGCCCGGAAGAGCACTGACCTATCGGTCAATCAGTGCCACGCCGTCCGCAAACAGTCCGATGCGCGTCACATACGCCTCGTTCGGATCAACAGGCAGGGCGAAGTCCCGCGCCATCACGGACAGCACTTCGATGGGTTTTACACTGCCCTCCGAGGTCACGACGAGATTCATCCAAAACGTCAGACGCTCGTGCTCCAAGGTAAAGGAGACGGGCGTTTTTATGTATGTCTTTGTCTCAATTGTACGCTTCTTCTTCGGTGTCACGCGCTCCCATACAGCACTCTCCGCCGCATTGTAGCGGTGCACGCTCTCGCGCACCGCATCGAGATCGCCCGCATAGCGAACGGTAATCCGATAGCGCGCTTCGTCCACATCCGCCATCAGAGCCTTGTGCCTCCCCGTCAACATCTTGAGCCGAACCATCTGCGCCCCGCGCGGCAGATGGTTCCGCAGGTGTTCCATCACTACCCCCGGTGGAAGCGCCTCCGTCATCTCGAAGTCCACATACTCCGCATCGCTCGCCGCACCGAGTGAGAGTGCGGACGCAAACGCGACCTTCATGTGCGGGTTGAAGCCCTCCGAATACGCCATCGGCAGCCCTGCGCGCTTGCACGCGCGGACGAAGAGGTTCGCATAGTCGAGATGGGAGACGTAACGCAGCTCCTCTCCCTTCGTAATCAACCCGCGATAGACGAAGAGGCTGCGCTCGACAGGAGTATGTTCTGCGTCCATCTCCGCCGCACAGGGCTGTGTCTTCGCAGGCACGGACGTGTGCTCTTCCTCTGTGCCCGCATAGTCAATCACGTCCACGCCGAGCGTCGGACAGATGCCGCAGCCCGTACAGTGCGTGCGGCGGCAGTCCTCCGTGAGCGATGCTGCAAGAGCCTTCTGCCACTCGGATTTCAGGAATCGTTCGAGCACGCCGGGCGATGTATGTGCCCACGGCAGCGGCTCGCCAATCGTACGCGTGCGGCGGCTGAAATATTCCCAGTCAATGCCGCACTTCTCAAACGCAGCGAAGTAGCGGCTGTCGTCAAAGAGATCCGACCAGCCGTCAAACTTCGCACCGGTCTTCCACGCCTCATAGAGTGCAGGCGCAAGACGGCGGTCGCCGCGTGCAAAGACCCCCTCGATCACGGAGAGACGTGCGTCATGGTAGTGAAATGTAATCGAGCGATCGGTGATGTGCTCCTTGAGAAGCTGCTGCCGCCGTTGAAACTCCTCGATCGGGAGCTGCCCGAACCACTGAAACGGCGTATAGGGCTTCGGCACGAAGCAGGAGACGGAGACGGTCACCTTGCAGCCGCGCCGCCCGCGCACCTCGGTATAGAGATCGACCACCTTTT
>CALJPB010000307.1 GCA_937981305.1 uncultured Selenomonas sp. | reverse complement strand
CCATCAAGGCAGCGTGCGATGAGATCATTGCGGGCAAACTCGCGGAGCACTTCCCCCTCGCGGTCTGGCAGACGGGCAGCGGCACGCAGTCGAACATGAACGTCAACGAGGTCATCGCGAACCGCGGCAACGAGATCGCAGGCGAAAAGATCCTCCATCCGAACGATCACTCCAATATGTCGCAGAGCTCGAACGACACGTTCCCGACGGCGATGCACATCGCAGCGGTCATTGCCATTGAGGACGGACTCTTTCCGAGCATCGACCTTCTCGCGAACACCTTCCGCCGCCTGATGAAGGAGAACGAAGGCATTGTCAAGACAGGGCGCACCCACCTTCAGGATGCCGTTCCCATTTCGTTTACGCAGGAGATCAGCGGCTGGCTCGCGATGCTTGAGCAGTCGAAAAAGCAGCTGCAGGCAGCACTGCCCTTCCTCCACGAGCTCGCACTTGGCGGTACCGCCGTCGGCACGGGGCTCAACACGCCGAAGGGCTTCGATGTCGCCGTCGCACAGGCGGCAAGCGAGCTGACGGGCAAGAACTTCGTCACCGCGCCGAACAAGTTCCACGCGCTCACGAGCAAGGATGCCATCGTCTTTGCACACGGCGGTCTCAAGGGGCTCGCCGCAAACATGATGAAGATCGCGAACGACATCCGCTGGCTCGCCGCAGGGCCGCGCTGCGGTCTCGGCGAGATCACGATCCCCGCGAACGAGCCGGGCAGCTCCATCATGCCGGGCAAGGTCAACCCGACCCAGTGCGAGTCCGTCACGATGGTCGCCGTGCAGGTCATGGGCAACGATGCTGCCATCGGGATCGCCGCGTCACAGGGCAACTTCGAGCTGAACGTGTTCATGCCCGTCATGATCTACGACTTCCTCCAGTCCGCACGCCTCCTCACCGACTCCCTCCGCTCATTCAACGACCGCTGCGTCACGGGTATCACGGCGAACCGCGAGAAGATGCACGAGAACCTCCATCGCTCGCTGATGCTCGTCACGGCTCTGAACCCGTACATCGGCTACGAGAACGCCGCGAAAACAGCACACAAGGCGTTCGATGAGAACATCAGCCTCAAGGAGGCATGTGTCGCTCTCGGCTTCCTCACCGCCGAGAAGTTCGACGAGGTCTTCCATCCCGAAGAGATGGTGTAATACCGACTTTCACTCATACAAAAAGGACTGCTGCAAAAAGGCGGCAGTCCTTTATTTTCCCCTAAACCGCTAAAAAATCTGGATTGAGTACGCGCAGGGTCTTGCGGTCGTAGTCGATGATCCCCTCGTCGCGCATATGACTCATCTCGCGGCTGAGTGCACTGCGCTCCACGCCGAGATAGCGTGCGAGCTGCGTTTGGTTCAGCTCACGTACGGCGGTGCCGTCTCCCTCCACGGGGATCGCCTGCAGGTAGACACTCAGCTTTGCGCGGATGCTCTTTTGGCCCATGATGCGGATCTTATGCTGATAGAATATCCCCTTCTGCGAAATCCTGCGCAGCATATTCAGCGTAAACCGCCAGAGATGCGGATCGCTGCACGCGGTACGCTCATAGAGCTGTCGGAACTGGAGACGCAGGATCAGCGTATCGCTGAGTGCCTTGACGAACATACGGCTTGCCGCGAGATTCGCCCCCTCCATCGTCTCGCCGAAACTCTTGCCTGCCTCGAAGATATTCATGTCGATCTGATCGGCATTCTCGTTCAGGAACGACACCTCGATTGCCCCTGCGAGAATGATGCCCGTCACAATCGGTGCACGCCCCATGTGCATGATATCCGCGTCCGCCGCATAACGCTTCAGCTCACCGCCGAGCGCATTCAGAAGCTCCGGCAGAGCTTCCGCAGGGATTCCCTCGAACAGATCGTGCCGCAGCAGGAGTTCCGTATGTGGTGCCAGTATTTCACGCGTCAGCATAGTCCGCTCCTTTCCGTTGACAGAGAATAATTCTCTATCATTATAGGGGGAATCCACGAATTTGTAAATGAAACACACATTTTTTCCACAATTTCTCTCTTCATTGTGTTAAAAAATGCTATAATAACAACAGTCATACAAATCTCAATAGAAACGGAGCATATCCCATGCAGAACACAACATATCAAAATCTCATCATCGGCTTCGGCAAGGCGGGCAAGACGCTCGCAGGCTTCCTCGCGAAGAAGGGCGAGACGGTCGCCCTCGTCGAGCGCTCAAAGGAGCGTTACGGCGGCACCTGCATCAACGTCGCCTGCATCCCGTCGAAGTCGCTGGAGTACAGTGCGCGGCTCTCGGCAGCGGCGGGCGGCGATTTCGCGGCAAAGGCGGCGCGTTATCGTGCGGCGATTGCAGAGAAACGCCGCCTCACAGCGATGCTGCGCGAAAAGAACTACGCAAAGGTGACGGGCACGGGTGCTGTCGTCATTGACGGAGAAGCATCGTTTGTCGATGCGCATACCGTACGCATTGTCGGCGCGGACGGAGAGCAGACCGTCACAGCAGACCGCATCTTCATCAATACAGGCGCGCTCCCCTTCGTCCCGCCGATCGAGGGTGCGGCAGAGAGCACGCACGTCTACACGAGTGAGACGATGATGGAGCTGGACGAGCTGCCCGAGAAGCTCGTCATCATCGGCGGCGGCTACATTGGGCTTGAGTTCGCATCGTACTACACCAACTTCGGCTCGTCCGTCGCCGTCGTACAGGACGGCGATTCCTTCATCCCGCGCGAAGACACGGAGATCGCCGCACGCGTCCTGCAGCACACAAATGATCGCGGCATCCATATCCTGATGGGGGCGAAGGTACAGCGCATCGAGGACGGAGCAGCGGGCGCAAATGTTGTCGTGCAGACGGCGGACGGAGAGAAGCGGCTCGCGGCGAACGCCATTCTCATCGCAACGGGCCGCCGACCGAACATCAAAGGGCTGAATCTTGCAGCGGCGGGCATTGCCGTGACGGAGCGCGGTGCGGTCGCCGTTGACGAGCACCTGCGCACGAACGTACCGCACATATGGGCGATGGGCGATGTCGCGGGCGGACTGCAGTTCACCTACATCTCTCTCGACGATTTCCGCATTGTAAAGGATCAGCTCGCGGGCAGCGGAACACGCACAACGGCAAATCGCGGGGCCGTCCCCTACTCCGTCTTCCTCGATCCGCCGCTCTCACGCGTCGGCATGACGGAGGCACAGGCGGAGGCGGCAGGCTTTGACGTACGCATCCTCCGCCTTGAGGTCGCTGCCATCCCGAAGGCGCAGGTCTACAAGAAGCCCGCCGGCATTCTCAAGGCAGTTGTTGACGCAAAGACGGACACGATCCTCGGCGCTCATTTCTTCTGCCCCGAGTCGCAGGAGATGATCAACCTCATGAAAATGGCAATCGACCACGGCATCACTGCCACCGCGCTCGGCTCTGCCATCTACACCCACCCGACCATGACCGAGGCACTGAACGATCTGTTCAGCTGAAAAGGAGACGACGATGACATTCGCGCACAAAGCGGCGCGGTACTGCTTCGCCGCCATATTCGTCCCGCTGCTCTTTCTCGGTGCGGAAGCGGCGGCTGCCCCCGAAGCAGCGCCCATGCAGCCGACACGAATTGCCCCGTCCGAGCACACCGAAATTCGGCAGCTGACAATGGAGTTCCGCCACCCCGTCGCAGACGGCACACTCATGCGCATGATCTGGCAGATTGACGGTTTTGTCAAGGACGCATTCTCGGCGGAGGAAATCGCAGAACGAGGGCTGAATCCGGACGCCCTCATCCCCTGTCTCGCCGAATTTGTAGCGAAAGAGTTCACAAACGGCCGTCGTCTGGACATCCGCGAGCGTTACATCCCGTGGACACCCGACCTTGCGGCGCGCCTTCGCGCGGTCATTGCCGCACAGAACCTCACCGCCGAGAACGACTACGGCGCACGCGCGGAGACCGTGACGAATCCCGCCTACAGCATCCTCGTCGCCTATGCGGACGGACGCAGCCTCTACATCACATCGGAAGGGCAGACGCTGAACGAACATGAGGAGGGCATCGAGGATGCTCTCCTCACTTGGGCAGACGAGGCGTTTGCCACAGGCGAGAAACAGATGCCATGAACACATGGAAGCGATATATCGGTGCTGCCGCCCTTATCCTTGGGCTTGCCGTCCTTCCACACTGTGGATTTGGTGAAATATCTGCTGTCCCCGAGGTGCGCGGCATCGTCCTCACAAGCGAAGCGAAACAGGCGTACATCAAGACGCAGATGGACGCACTCTACTACCCGCCCGAGGACAGAAAACCTGCGCCGTTCACAGCACCCGAGGGCTGGTCATATGAAAAGACCTCCATCGGAAACGTTCCGGTCGAGTGCCTTGCGCCACCGAATCCAACCACCAAGAGGATTGTGCTCCAACTCCACGGCGGTGCCTATATGAGCGGACTCACGGATCTCTACCGCACGTTTGCCGTGCGTCAGGCGGAGTGTACAAACGCACGCGAAATATACTGTGTGGACTACCGACACGCACCGCTCCATCGCTATCCGGCTGCACTTGAGGATGCGGCGACGGTCTATCGGGGACTCCTTGCACGCGGGACACGCCCCTCAGATATCATCATCTTTGGCGACTCTGCGGGCGGCAATCTCGCCGTGGCACTTGCGATCCACCTGCGAGACAAGGGATTGCCGCAGCCCGCCGCACTCATCCTCCTCTCACCATGGGCGGACTTCGAGCACAAGGACGGCACGTCACGCACGGCAAACTTGACCAAGGACAAGGTGCTCGGTGAAGGCACACCGTTTGCGCCCCATTTGCGCAAAACACCGCCCTACGCCGGCAGTCTCCCGCTCGACGATCCGCGCCTTTCCCCGATTCACGCCGATCTCAGCGAACTGCCGCCGATGATGATCCAGACGGGCGGCTACGACCTCCTGATGACGGAGGACGAACAGCTTGCGAAAAAGGCGAAGGCGGACGGAACGTCTGTGACATTCACCGTCTACCCTGAAATGCCCCACGTCTTCCCCCTCGTCCTGCCCGAACTCGCGGAGAGTATCGCTGCACTTGAGGAGGTGCGGGACTTTGTGAATCGGTATATGAACGAACTACCATAATCATACGAAAGCGGGAGATATTGCCACTGCGACAATATCTCCCGCTTGTTTTCTATCATGCCTCTCTGCGGTCGAACGGTACCTGTCCGAGCTGCAGATCGGGGTTGTTCTCGCGAATCCAGCCGAGAGCCCACTCGTTGCTCACGAGGAGGACGGGATTGCCGTTCCTGTCATGAACGAACATACCTCGATCCGCACCGCGCAGATCGGAAGGTGTGATTGTGCGCCCGTCGGGGAACGCAAGCCAGCGTGCCGTCTCGAACGGCTGCATCTGCATGGTGATCTCCGTGTTGTACTCGTTCTTCAGACGGTACTCGAGCACCTCGAACTGGAGCGTGCCGACCGTGCCGACAATGTAGCTGTCCAGCCCTGCACCGACCTGCTCGAAGAGCTGGATTGCCCCCTCCTGCGTGAGCTGTTCGATGCCCTTGACGAACTGCTTGCGCTTCATCGTGTCCTTCGCTGCAACGCGTGCAAAACGCTCGGGAGGGAACACGGGGAAGTCCTCGAACTTGAACTTGTGCGTGGGGTCGCAGAGCGTATCCCCGATACCGAATACCCCCGGGTCGAAGAGTCCGACGATGTCGCCGGGATACGCCGTGTCGATGATCTGGCGATCCTGCGCGAGGAACTGCTGCGGCTGCGCGAGCTTGATGAGCTTGCCCGAGGGCGCGTGCCAGACGCTCATGTTTCGGTCAAACTTGCCCGAGGAGATGCGGATGAAGGCAAGGCGGTCGCGATGCGCGGGGTTCATATTCGCCTGGATCTTAAAGACGAATCCCGAGAACTGCTCATCATCCGGCGCGATCATGCCCGCTGAGGACATACGCGGCGCAGGTGTCGGTGCGAGACGGATGTACTCCTCAAGGAAGTTCTGCACGCCGAAGTTCGTCATCGCCGAGCCGAAGAACATGGGCGTGAGTTCGCCCGCATCCACCGCTGCACGGTCGAACTCCTCGCCCGCGTCGCGCAGCAGCTCGATGTCGTCGTGGAGGGCAGCGGCAGCTTCCTCGCCGACGCGCTCCACCCACGCGGGATCGTCCATCTCGAACACCTCGGAGACGCGCGTCTCCTGCCCGTGCGTCACATCCTCGGCAAAGAGCTCGATGCGGTTCTTCTCGCGGTCATACACGCCGCGATACGTCCCGTCCGTGCCGATCGGCCAGTTCATCGGATACGAACGGATGCCGAGCACCGTCTCCAGCTCATCCATCAGATCGAGCGGTGCCTTGCCGAAGCGGTCGAGCTTGTTGACAAAGGTAAAGATGGGGATGCCGCGCTGACGGCAGACGCGGAAGAGCTTGCGCGTCTGCGCCTCAACGCCCTTCGCCGCGTCGATAATCATGACGGCACTGTCCACCGCCATCAGCGTTCGGTAGGTGTCCTCGCTAAAGTCCTGATGCCCCGGGGTATCGAGGATGTTGATGCGATAGCCGTCATAGTCAAACTGGAGCACGGAGGACGTGACAGAGATGCCGCGCTGCTTTTCGATCTCCATCCAGTCGGAGACGGCGTGCCGCTGTGTCTTTCGCGACTTGATCGAGCCGGCGAGGTGAATCGCCCCGCCGTAGAGGAGCAATTTCTCGGTCAGCGTCGTCTTACCCGCGTCCGGATGTGAGATGATGGCAAAGGTGCGCCGTTTTGCGATTTCGCGCGCGAGTTCTGCTTTCAATTCTGCCATAGTCTCCCCTATTTCAACGTCAATGATACGGGGCAGTGGTCGCTCCCGAATACATCCGCATGGATCTCTGCCGCCGCGATGCGATCCTTCAGCTCCTCCGAGACGAGGAAGTAGTCAATGCGCCACCCCGCGTTCGTCTCGCGCGCGTGGCGCAGGTACGACCACCATGTATACGCGCCCGTCACATCGGGATAGAGCGCACGGAAAGTATCGACAAAGCCCGCGTTCAGCAACTCCGTGAATTTCCCGCGCTCCTCGTCCGTAAAGCCCGCATTGCGCCGGTTGCTCTTCGGATTCTTGAGATCGATCTCCGTGTGTGCGACGTTGAGATCGCCGCAGACGACCACGGGCTTTTTCGCACGCAGGTCAAGCAGGAACGCACGGAAGGCATCCTCCCAGACCATGCGGTAGTCGAGACGTGCGAGCGCGTTCTTCGAGTTCGGCGTGTAGACGGTGACGAGATAGAGATCTTCATACTCCATCGTGATAACGCGCCCCTCGTGGTCGTGCTCCGGGGTTCCAATCCCGTAATTGACGGAAAGAGGCTCGATCCGTGTAAAGATCGCCGTGCCGGAGTAGCCCTTTTTCTCCGCACTGTAAAAATACTGCTCATAGCCGGGCAGGTCGAGGATCGCCTGCCCCTCCTGCATCTTTGTCTCCTGTAGGCAGAAGGCATCGGCATCCAGATCCTTGAAGGACTCCATAAAGCCCTTTTTGAGCGCGGCACGCAGTCCGTTGACATTCCATGATACAAAACGCATATTGTTCCTCCGTCAGAGCGTCTTATACTGTGAAATCGGCCAGAACACAAGGAGCGCCTTGCCCTTGATGAGATCGTACGGCACAAAGCCGACATCGGCAAAGCGGCTGTCCTCGGAGTTGTTGCGGTTGTCACCCATGACAAAGATACGCCCCTCGGGGACGGTCGACTTCGGGTACTCGCTGCGCGTTTTTTCGAGGATGTAGTCCTCCGTGAGCAGCTGATCGTTGACGAGCACGCGGCCCTCGCGGATCTCGATCGTATCGCCCGGCGTTGCGATCACGCGCTTGATGAAGTCGCGGCTCGGGTCGCGCGGATACTGAAAGACGAGGACTTCCCCCTTCTCCGGCGGACGGAAGCGATAGATGAACTTATTGACGACGAGACGCTCCTCCGACTCAAGGGTCGGGCGCATCGATGGACCGTCCACAACGTAGAGTTCCACGATAAAGGTGCGAATGAACATGGCGAGCGCGACAGCAATGACAATGGAGACCACCCAATCCTTGATCTCCTCGGCGGTTGATCTTTCCTTTTCCATAAACTCCTCCTCTCATATGACGAATACAGCAAAAATAGGGACTGCCGCAGCAGTCCCTATCCATCGTACAGTTAGCGCTTTTCCCGAATACGAGCCGCCTTGCCCGTGAGTCCGCGCAGATAGTAGAGCTTCGCACGGCGGACGATACCGCGGCGCGTCACCTCGATCTTTGCAATGCGCGGGGAGTGTACGGGGAAGAGACGCTCCACGCCGACACCGGACGCGATGCGGCGCACCGTAAACGTCTCACGAACGCCCGACCCCTGACGCGCGATGACCACGCCCTCGAACACCTGAATGCGCTCGCGCGTGCCCTCGACGATGCGCGCATGAACGCGAACCGTATCGCCCGGCGCAAACTTCGGGATGTCGGAGCGAAGCTGCTCCTTCTCAAGGATCTCGATGATATTCATATGTTTTCCTCCTTCGCTCGGACGTTCATAGCCGGCTCATGCCGCCCAGCGGACCATCCACACACATACTTAGTGACTATAGCATAAGATCACGCTTCACGCAAGAAAAATTTTCCTCAGTGATCCCGGCCTCCCGTCGCCGTATCCTCCGTGTGGTCACCTGCAAGCGGTTTTTCCTTCGGCTTCGGACGGCGTTTGGGCATATGTTTTTTCCAATCCGGCTCACAGGTGATGCGGTTGCGCCCGTTTTCCTTGGACTGGTAAAGCCCCGTATCCGCACGCTTTACCATGAGCTCCGCCGTATCCGACTCCGTGCCGTACCAGACCGCCACACCGCCGCTGCACGTCACCTGATCCGAGGGATGGATATGCGCCTCGGAAACCGCCTCGCGGATCTTGTTCGCGAACGCCTCCGCCTCCGCCCCGTCATAGTGGAGGCAGAGGAGGATAAACTCCTCGCCGCCCCAGCGGATGAGGACGTGGCGGCGGTCGAGGAAGTTGCTGATCGTCTGTGCAAAGCCGACGAGCACCACGTCGCCGACATCGTGTCCATAGGTGTCGTTGATCTTCTTGAAATGGTCGATGTCGAACATGATGAGGGAGAACGGTTCCTTGATCTCAAGGGAGATCCGCATAAAGTCACGCGTCGCTCCAGGAAATTTATTGCGGTTAAATGCACCGGTGAGAGGATCGACCTCCATCTGCCGCGTCACCGCACTGACCTCGTTTTCGAGGCTGACGGAGAGCTCCGCGAGATAGCGCTCGTGCTCCGCACGCTCCAAGATCAGCTGAACGATAAAGAAACCGATCGTGTAGATGCCAAACGGAACAAGATAGGTATGCCACTCGAAGACGCGATACTGGAACGAAAATCCGTCGACCACGGCGAGCGACGAGAGCGTTCCGAACGCGATGAGCAGCGGACGGCAGCGCGTATTCCCGCTTTTGTGGCATTCATAGAGCCAATACCCCACCATGAGACCGCAGACGAGCAGCGCCGGATAGAAGAAGAACCGCATCACATACAGACCGCTCTGTCCGGCGAACTCCAACAGGATGGCAAGCACAAAAATCCCAATGAAAACAAACGCCGTCTTTAGGACTTTCTTCTTGTACGCATCATCAATGACCCGATAGACAAGCGAGTATGATGTCACAGGAATAAGGTAGCAGGAAACAAGTTCCATATGCCACCAAAAAACGGGCCAATTCAGCCAAAGGAGGACGAGGCTCGATGAACT
>CALJPB010000306.1 GCA_937981305.1 uncultured Selenomonas sp. | reverse complement strand
TTCGGACGAAAAAATCTACGCCAATCTGACGGACTTCATTTTATCAGCGATTCCTAAAGTTTTTTAGACTTCCATCACGCCGTATGCGATGCGGCTGTACTTGCCGCCCATCAGCATATCAAAGCCGAGGCGTTCAAATTCTGCACTCCCCTGCCGTTCCTTCATGACGACACGGCGGCGGGCGACGCGGCACGCCTCGGCAATGGTCTCCTCCGTGAGCGCACGCATATCCGCGAGGGTGCGTAGGGCATTCATTCCTGCACTCTCGTGGAGCGGACGGCGAAACATCGGATCGAAGTAGACGACATCAACGCTGTGATCTTTGGCATCCCGCAGAAAGGAAAGCGCGTCCGCATGATATACGGAGATGCGGCGCATCGCTGCGTGCATCTCGTAATTGTCGCCCGTGGCGTGCGCAAGTCCATCCGCGATGACCGCCGCAATCAAGGGATTCACCTCAAGTGCCGTGACTGTCCCCCGCTCCCCGACGGCAAAGCTCTCGACAATCGCGTCCGCCCCCGTGCCAAGCGTGCCGTCGAGGACGTGCATTCCCTCCGTCAGTCCGAGCGCAGAGACGAGGTGATCGCCGTGCCCGAGCAGCAAATTTTTGATGCGCAGATGCGCCATGCCCGGATGAAAGAACAGCTCGCCCTCGCTCGTTACTGCGGTGAGAAGTCCGCGCCGTGCGACGAGCACCGCATCCACGCCGTACGCCGCACGCAGTTCTTCGAGCGAATCACTGCCGCGCGGGACATTGGGGATGCCGAGCTGCTGCGCCGTCCGTGCGGCAAGCGCACGGTTTGCCTCCGTGTACCGTTGTCCGCGCCGCACGGTCGTCACAATCGCGCTGACTTCGCCCTCTCCCGTCCTCATAGGTTGAACCCCGTGCGCTTGAACATCTTTGCAAGGTCGTGCGTATCAAAGCGCAGGATCGTCGGCCGCCCGTGCGGACAGGTGAACGGAAAGGGAGTATTTCGCAGTTCCTCCAGCAATATCTCCATCTGTCGGATGCTCAGTTCCTCGCCCGCCTTGATCGCGGCGCGGCACGCCATCGTTGCAAGTCCCGCCTGACGCAGATGCGCGGGCGTTGCGGCGTGCAGATCGCCGAGGGAGACGAGGATCTCGCGTATCGTATCCGCCGCTTCATCGAGCGGAATATCAGCAGGAGCTTCCGTCAGACGATATTCCCGCTCGCCCGCCGGCTCAAGATGAAAGCCGAGACGATCCAGCAGTTCCGCATTCTCGTCGATGTACTGTGCCTCATGTGTGTCAAAGGAAAGAATTGCATGGACAAGCATCTGCTGCGAGGGAATGCCGTCCGTCTGCGCCGAGAATCGGTCAAAGAGAATGCGCTCGTGCGCCGCGTGCTGATCGACGATATAGAGACTCTGCGTACTCTGAGCGATGATGTAGGTGAGATCGACCTGACCGATGGGGAGGAGACGCGCCTCCATCTCCACGCCCTGCCCCGCACGGGGCTGCGCAGCAGCAGGTACATTCTGCGCGGCAAATGCGGCGCGTTCCTCGCTGCGTGCCGCAGCCGCACGATCCTGTGCCGTGCGCAGGTCAACGCTCTGTCCCCGCCACTGCACCGCCTCGTGGACGGTCTGCGGACGCACGGGGGGCATAGCGTATTGGTCGGCTCGTACGGTCGCAGCGTTTGCGCCCGCCCCCTGCGGCGCGTACGGGACACCCGTATGCGCAGGTGCGCCAACGCCGAGCGGCACGGATTCATAGTGAAACTTCGGCTTTTCGACCGATGCCGCTATCGCCGTACTCTCCCCCGCCGCCCCGCGAATCGCGTCGAGCACAGACTTGTAAACCGCCTTGAAGATGCGCCCCTCGTCCTCGAATTTCATCTCCGTTTTCTGCGGATGCACGTTCACGTCGATGCTGCGCTGCGGCACCTCGATGCAGAGAACGGCGAGCGGAAACCCCATCTTCGGGACGAGCGCACGGTACACGTTGTCAATCGCCTTTGCAATCGCACGGTTCTGTATCGTACGCCCATTGACAATGTACGTCTGCCACGCGCGGCTGCTGCGGATCACGGACGGTTTCGAGATATAGCCCGTGATACGGATCTCCGCTTCCGCATCGTGGAAGTCGAGCGGGATCAGCGCCCCCGCCGCAGTGCCGCCGTAGATGCTCTCAATCGCGTGGCGCAGGCTGTCATCTCCCGCCGTCATGATCGTCAGGCGATTGTTGTTGATGAAGCGGAATGCAATATCGGGGCGCGAGAGTGCAAGGCGAATGACAAAATCGCTGATTCGCCCCGCCTCGGTTGTATTCGTCTTGAGAAATTTCTTACGGGCGGGGGTGTTAAAAAAAAGATCCTCGACGCGTATCGTCGTACCGATCTCACAGCCCGCATCCTCGTATTCCGGTGTTTTCCCGCCGAGGATGTCCACGCGTGTCCCGAGATCGTCCGTCTCCTTGCGCGTGAGAAGAGAAAAGCGTGAGACGGAAGCAATGGTTGGCAGAGCCTCGCCGCGAAAGCCGAGGGTCGCAACGGTCTGAAGGTCGGAAACCGACGTGATCTTACTTGTCGCGTGGCGCAGAATCGCCGTCTGTGCATCCTCGCGCGTCATGCCGTGCCCGTTGTCCGTCACGCGGATGAAGCTGACCCCGCCGCCCATAATTTCAATTTCAATCGCCGTCGCACCCGCATCCATCGCATTCTCGACCAGTTCCTTGACCACGGAGGCAGGACGCTCCACGACCTCGCCCGCCGCAATCTTATTGATGGTCGTATCATCCAGTACATGAATCTGCGTCATGCCTCCCCTGCCTCCTTGCGTGCCTGTTCCTGCAAGCGATAGAGTGTGTTCATCGCCTCC
Source organism: uncultured Selenomonas sp. (assembly GCA_937981305.1). Taxonomy (GTDB): domain Bacteria; phylum Bacillota; class Negativicutes; order Selenomonadales; family Selenomonadaceae; genus Centipeda. Next base: position 5,292 of record CALJPB010000306.1, on the reverse strand, counting down.
AGCGGCGTCATGGTCATAATGTCGAGTGTCCGCAGCTCTGCAAGCGTGCCATCCGCAAAGAGGGATGCCATTCCGTCGGTGGGCGGCATTTCCTGCGTATTTGCGGCGGGTATCTCAGCGCCGGCGGAGGCGGCTTCCTTCTGCTCAAGCGCGGAGAGAATCTCCTCCGCGCGTGCCGTCACCTTTGCGGGCAGTCCCGCAAGGCGTGCGACATGGATACCATAGGACTTGTCCGCCGCCCCCGCGACAATGCGGCGCAGGAATGCGACGTTTTTCCCTTTTTCGCGCACAGCGATGCAGTAGTTTCGGATGTGCGCGTTTTCCATCTCCGTCAGCTCGTGGTAGTGCGTCGCAAACAGGGTCTTGGCATGGATCCGCGTGTCGATGTGCTCCACCACTGCGCGCGCGATGCTCATGCCGTCAAACGTACTCGTACCGCGCCCGATCTCGTCGAGGATGACGAGGCTGTCACGCGTCGCCTCACGCAGAATCTGCGCGACCTCATTCATCTCCACCATAAAGGTGCTCTGCCCGCTCACGAGATCGTCGCTCGCGCCGATGCGCGTAAAGATGCGGTCGACGGGCGCAATCTGCGCCGTCCGTGCGGGGACGAAACTGCCGACCTGTGCCATGAGGGTGAGAAGGGCGACCTGCCGCATATAGGTGGACTTGCCCGCCATATTCGGCCCCGTAATGAGCATCGTTTCCGTCCCGCCATGGCTGAGATCCGTGTCGTTCGGGACGAACACCTCACGATCCAGAATGCGCTCCACAAGCGGGTGACGTCCGTCCCGTATGAGAATCGCACCATCCGCCGCCACCTGCGGACGCACATAGCGATAGTTTGCCGCCGCCTCGGCGAGGCTTTGGAGCACATCGACACGCGCAATGCTTCGCGCGACATTCTGGATGGGAACAAGCTGCGTCTTCACTTGTTCGCGGAGCTGCGTAAAGATGTGATACTCCAGCGCGGTGATCTTTTCCTCTGCGCCGAGGATCTTCGCCTCGAAGTCCTTCAGCTCCTCCGTGATGAACCGCTCCGTGTTCGCAAGCGTCTGCTTGCGGATGTAACCCTCGGGTACTTGGTCGCGTCCGCTATGGCGCACTTCAATATAGTAACCGAATACCTTGTTGTAGCCGATCTTGAGCGTTTTGATGCCCGTGCGTGTGCGCTCACGCTCCTCCATCTCCTGCAGCAGGGACTTGCTGTCGTGCGAAAAGGTGCGCAGCTCGTCGAGCGCAGCATCGTAGCCCGTGCGGATGATGCCGCCGTCGCGCACGGACAGCCCCGGTTCGTCCACAATCGCGCGTTCCAGTGTGTCGCGCAGCGCGTCAAAGGTCTCAACCGCCGCACACGCACGCATGAGGAGGCGGCTCTCTGCCGCGCCGAGCGTATCGCGCACTGCGGGCAGGGCGGCGAGCGAAACGCGCAGTTGGGCAAGATCACGCGCATTTGCCGCCTGTGTTTCAATGCGTGTGAGAAGCCGCTCGAAGTCATAGACCGAGCGCAGAGACTCGCGCAGTTTCCCCCGCAGCACAGATTTTTCGACCAATTCCGCGACGGCATCGAGCCGCGCGTCGATGCGGTGCGGGGTGAGAAGCGGATGCTCCAGCCACGATTTCAGGAGACGTGTCCCCATCGGCGTACGCGTGAAGTCGAGTACATCAAAGAGTGTATTTTTCTTGCCGCCGTCGCGCAGACTGCGCGTGATCTCAAGGTTGCGCAGCGTATAGGTGTCGAGCTGCATCGTCCCCGCCCCATCGAGGAAGGCGAGACGGTTGATCTGTGAGAGATCCGCCCGTACCGTATCGTGGAGATAGGTGAGGAGCGTCGCGACTGCCGTCCGTGCTCCCGCATCCGTCGGAATTCCCTCGGCAGGGAAATGCTGCGCAAGAAGCTCGTCCCGCATCTCGGGTACAACCGTCCCGATGGCACAGCGCGGGAGCCGCTGCGCCGCAAATGTGCGCACCGTGTCCGCGCGGGAGAACCCCTCCGTCATAAGAACCTCCGCCGTCATGCGGCGATAAAGCTCGTCAAGCATCTGCTGCACAGCATTCTCTCCCGTGTAGAGAGCATAGAACGCCTCACCGGTCGAAATGTCCGCCCCCGCGAGAAAAAGCGTGCCGCTCTCCGTTTCGTGGAGGAGTGCGATGTAGATGTTCGCCGCATCGTGCAGCACCTCATCCGAAAGCACCGTACCCGGCGTGACGACCTTCACCACCTCGCGGTGTGTCAGCCCCTTTGCCTTCGGGTCGCCGATCTGCTCGGCAATGGCGACCTTGAACCCCTTGGCGACAAGGCGCGCGATATAGGTATCCGCCGCATGATATGGCACGCCGCACATCGGACTTTTGTCGAGATCGCCGCTGCGGCTCGTAAGCGTCAGTCCGAGCTCCTTTGCCGCCACCTTCGCATCGTCGAAGAACATTTCGTAAAAATCGCCAAGGCGGAAAAAAAGAAGCTCGCCCGGATGCGCCGCCTTCGCGGAGAGATATTGCTGCATCATCGGCGTGACGTTCTGCGCGTCCATAACAAACCTCCTAAAGTCAACGATATAACGCTCCGTATCACCAAAGCTACGAAACGACTTTCCCTTTGAGCACCCATGTCTGCGGCTGCGTTATTTTGACCTGCACGAAGTCCCCCTCCTGCTCCGCTCCGTGCGGGAACAACACAATCTTGTTCGTGCGCGTGCGCCCGCTCCACACGGCGGGATCGTTCTTGCTCGCGCCCTCCACCATCACTTCGAGCGTCGCACCGCGAAGGCGGTCATTGATCTCCCGACTGATGGCATTCTGCTCCGCCATCAGCGCGTTCAGTCGTGTGTGCTTCACATCGTCGGGGACTTGGTGCGCCATTGTCGCAGCGGGCGTACCCGAACGCTTCGAGTAGAGGAAGGTATATGCCGAGTCGTAGCGCATCTCGCGCAGAAATGCGAGCATCTCGGCAAAGTCCTCGTCCGTCTCCCCCGGGAAACCGACAATGAGATCGGTCGTGAGGCTCGCATTCGGCAGCGCATCACGCACGCGTCGGGCGCGTTCGCGGTACTGCTCCACCGTATAGACGCGATTCATCGCCTTTAGAATGCGATTGCTCCCGTACTGCACGGGCAGATGGATGTGCTCACAGATATGCTGCCCGTTCTTGATCGTGTCGATGAGCTTGTCGCTGATGTCCTTCGGGTGCGAGGTCATAAAGCGTACGCGGCGGATGCCCTCCACCTCGTCCACCATACGCAGGAGATCGGCAAAATCCGCCTGTTTGTGGTCTTTGCCATAGGAGTTTACATTCTGCCCGAGCAGCGTCACCTCGGTATAGCCCTCCGCGACCGCACGGCGCACCTCCGCAACGATCTCCTCCGGCGCACGGCTGCGCTCGCGTCCGCGCACATAGGGCACGATGCAGTACGTACAGTAGTTGTTGCAGCCGTACATGATCGGCACCCACGCCGAGAATTTCCCGCTGCGTGCAACGGGCAGATGCTCCGCGATACTCTTGTCCGCGAGCGCGACATCCACAACAGGCGTATGCTCCGCCGCAACCTCTGCAATGACACGCGTCAGTTCCTGCACCTTCCCCGTACCGAGCACAAAGTCGATGTGCGGCGCACGGCGCATGAGGTTATCCCCCTCCTTCTGCGCCATACAGCCCGTGATACCGAAGATCAGATGCGGATGTTTCTCCTTGATCTTCTTGATCTCGCCGATCTTCCCATAGACCTTGTCCTCCGCCGTCTCACGCACACAACAGGTGTTGATGAGAATGACGTCCGCATCCGCCATCTCCTCCGTCCGCACGTACCCCGCCTCTTGGAGCTGCCCCTCCATGCGCTCCGCATCGGCGATGTTCATCTGACACCCGTAGACAAGTATTTTGTACCGTCCCAGCATTCGTTTCCTCTCATTTACACAGTTATACAGATAGTAAAAAAGTCTGGAAGAAATCCTTCCAGACCGCATTTCATATTGGAGGCGACACCCAGAATCGAACTGGGGATAAAGGTTTTGCAGACCTCGGCCTTACCACTTGGCTATGTCGCCGAAAGATGGAGCGGAAAACGAGGCTCGAACTCGCGACCCCCACCTTGGCAAGGTGGTGCTCTACCACTGAGCTACTTCCGCATAATATCTTCCTGCGCCGCTTGTGCGACACTTTGATATTATATCCATAACTCCATCTTCTGTCAAGGAGAAAATTTGAAAAATATGATGTGGACGTGATCCGTGTTTCCTCCGGAATCTCAGGTAAAATGAAATCTGCCGGATTGGCATAGATTTTTCGTCCGAGCGCCCATCGTCGAACCCCAGATCCCTCGACGCTACCCGTCCCCTGTACAGTTGCAGCGATGCGCACAGCTGCCCGCACCGCGGAGAGTTCGGCACAGCCGCTTCTTCGATGCTGATGTCATTTTGTTTCCTCTTCTCGTTTTTGTAACAATTCTTCGATTTGCGCAAGGTGCTCACGGATTTCGGCTTCGATTTCATCGGCTCTTCGCACCTCGGGCGGTGCGTTCTCCGCCGCCTCCGCCGCCTGTCTCTCCTTGACCGCTGCGGAGATGGTGCCGACCGCCTCGACCACGATGCCGACCATGACGTTCAGCAGGGTGATGGCGGTAAGGAGGATGAAGATCAAAAAGTAGATCCATGCGTAGTCATAGATCTCCATGATCGGCCGTGCGACGGCGGTCGCCCACGACTCAAAGGTCATGACCTGGAACAGGGTAAACATGGAGCCGCCAATGTCCCCGAACAGCTCGGGGAACGTATCTCCATACATGGTACTGCCGAAAACCCCAAAGATATAGAAGATGATAAAGAGCAGGAGCAGTGCCCACGACATACTGGGGATCGCCTTGAGCATGGACGATACGAGGATCTGCAGCTCGGGGAACTCCGCGAGTGCCTTGAGCAGTCGGAAGATACGGAAGGCTCGGATGACCGATACACTGGAGGAGATGAAGATGATGGAGCTGAGGACGATGACGAAGTCGAAGATGTTCCAGCCCTCTGACCAAAAACTTCGCCGATAAACGAGCAGTTTTGCGATCAACTCGATGGTAAAGATCACCAAACAGGCTTTGTCGATCATCTCCAACAATGAAATCTCTTCGACGGACAGCGTCCGATCGGTCAATATGCCCAACACCGCTGCATTGAGGATGATGACAAAGGTGATGATCTTTTGTGTATGCTTCCAATGAAGCGCTTTTTCCAGTACGTTCATAATCCTTCCATTCTGCCGCTGTCGCCGGCGGCACAGACAGAAATGAAACAAAGGCGCGACACTCCTTT
>CALJPB010000305.1 GCA_937981305.1 uncultured Selenomonas sp. | reverse complement strand
TAGGCATGGCAAAAATCAATAAGTATGCGATGCAGCATTGCGGCGACAGCTTCGATATCATTGAGCGGCCTTACGGCGGACTTTCCGCCGTCATTGCCGACGGGCAGGGCAACGGGCTGGCGGCGCATCATACGAGCAGCTGGGTCGTGAACAAGGCGGCTTCCTTGATCGCTGACGGTGCGCGTGACGGCGCTGTCGCACGCGCCGTGCACGACTACCTCTACGCGATGAAGGACAAGAAGGTGTCGTGCACGCTGACGCTCCTGAGCGCCGATTTGGAATCGGAAACGGTCGTCATCAGCCGCAATTCCAACTGTCCGACGATTGTCAAGACGGACGAGTACCTGACGATTTACGACGATGAGGTCTCGCCGATCGGCGTCAACCGCCACATGAAGCCCCTCGTCTATGAACTGCCGTTCGCCCCGGGCATGATCGTCGTCTCTTTCACGGACGGCATCGCGCACGCGGGAAAGAAGTACGACGGCGCGTCGATGGATATGAAGAAGATCCTCGCCATCATCGAGGACAATGCGCCCGAGGACTGCGACTTCATCGCCAAGAGCATCTTGGAATACGCGCTCTCCTTGGACAAGGACAAGGCGGGAGACGATATGACGGTCGTCGTCATGGGGATTTCGGAAAGTTCGTCTGATGCGCCAAAGATCGAGCAGCTTTCCGCTTCGTATCCGTTCTAGTCGTAGCCGTTCCGGTAGTAGCCGGTCCGGTAGAATGAAGCCATTGCGCTTCCAAAGGAGAAAGCTATGCGAATTGCTGTTGTCGGCGTCTGTGCGTCGGGCAAGACGACGCTCGTGCAGGGCCTGAAGGATGCGGGCTTTGACGCATACAACGTGGCGCAGGAGCATTCGTGCATCCGCGCCTTTTGGAACAAGCACCGCCCCGACATCCTCGTGATGATCGATGCGACGCTTCCTGCAATCAAGAAGCGCCGCCGCGTCTCGTGGACGGAGGAGCGTCTTGTCGTGCAGCACGAGCGATTGCGCGACGCGCGGGAACATGCTGATCTCTATCTGCAGACGGACGACCTTTCGGCGGCGGAGGTCTTGGAGACGGTCGTCGCATTCCTGCGTGAAAAAGGGGCTTGAACCGTGTCTTTTGCGCCTTGCGCTTGAGTGCGGAAGAATAATATGTATCAGAGGAGATGGGAAGATTTGAGACAGGACGCTTTACTGAAGCTCATCGCGGTCATCGCGGTGATCGTCGGCGTTTTTTTCGCCTTCGTCTCGCCGTTGGCAAATTCCATACGCCAAGGCCTTGACCTGCAGGGCGGCACGCATGTCGTGCTCGAAGCGGTCGATACGCCGGAAGCGCAGGTCAACGACGATGCGATGCAGCGCGTCGTCAAAATCATGGAGAAGCGCGTCAACGAGCTTGGCCTGACCGAGCCGCTGATTCAGCGCCAAGGCGAGCGCCGCATCATCATCGAATTGCCGGGCATCAAGGATCCCGATTCTGCCATTAAGACGATCGGCAAGACGGCGATGCTCGAGTTCCGCGACGAAGAGGGGCATACGGTGCTCACGGGTACGGATCTGAAGGATGCACAGGCATCGACGAATCCGCAGTCGGGGCAGAACGTCGTCAACCTGGAGTTCTCGGATGAGGGCGCACAGAAATTTGCCGACCTCACGATGAAGAACGTCGGGCGTACGATTGCGATCCTGCTCGACGGCGAGGTGCTGACTGCGCCGAACGTGCGTGAGCCGATTCTCGGCGGGCGTGCGGAGATCACGGGGCAGAAGACGCTTGAGGAGGCGCAGAACCTCGCGGTCGTCCTGCGCAGCGGCGCGCTGCCCGTGAAGGTTGAGATCATCGAGACGCGCACGGTCGGGCCGACGCTCGGACAGGACTCGAAGGATAAGTCCCAGTTCGCGTTTGTGGTCGGACTCGGTGCGGTCGTGCTCTTCATGGTTTTCTTCTACCATCTTTCGGGCTTTATCGCGGACGTGGCACTCATGGCATATACGGTCATGCTGCTCGGCATCCTTTATCTGATGGATGCGACGCTGACGCTGCCGGGCGTGGCGGGCATCATTCTCTCGATCGGTATGGCAGTCGATGCGAACGTCCTCATCTTCGAGCATTTCAAGGAGGAGTACCAGGTCAATCAAAAGACCCTGCGCCTTGCGATGGATGCGGGCTTCAAGCGTGCGTTTACGACGATCTTTGACTCGAATGTCACAACACTGATTGCGGCGGGTGTGCTTTTCTTCCTCGGAACGGGGACGATTCGTGGCTTTGCCATTACGCTCGGTGTCGGGACAATTCTTTCGATGTTTACGGCGATCACGCTGACACAGTACCTGCTGAAGCTCATGATTAACTCGAAGCTGTCTGACAATCCGTGGCTCTACGGTGCGAATGGCTTCATGCTCGGTGGGAAGAAGAAGGGAGATGAGAAGAATGCCTAAATTCGACATTGCGGGACATCGCAGAATCTGGTTTTTGCTCTCTCTTGCGCTTATCATCCCGGGATTTATCTGTATGGGTGTACGCGGCTTCAACTTCGGCATCGACTTCACGGGCGGGACGATCATCGACCTGCGCTTTGAGCAGCCTGTGACACTCTCCGATGTGCGTTCGAGTCTTGCGAAATACGATCTCGATGGAAGTACGATCCAGCTTGCGGGCGCGGAGTCGGGCATCGAGTCCTCCGAGAACGTCATGATCCGCACGATCGACCTCGAGGAGAATCAGCGCAAGGAGGTCATGGCATCGCTCACGCAGGATGTCGGTCCCTACACCGTACTGCGTGAGGAGAAGGTCGGCGCGACGATTGGCGGAGAGTTGATTACGAATGCCGTGCTTGCGCTTGTGATCTCATGGGCACTCATCATCCTCTATGTCGCCTATCGCTTTGAGTGGCGATTCGGTGTGTCGGCGGTGCTTGCGCTCATCCACGATATCATCATCGTGCTCGCGGTATTCTCGTTTACCCAGCGTCAGATCGATTCGTCGTTTATCGCGGCACTCCTGACGATCGTCGGATATTCGATCAACGATACGATCGTTATCTTTGACCGCATCCGCGAGAATCTGAAACTGCATTTCCGCCGCGGCGGCGATGTGAACGAGCTTGTCAACACATCCATCTATCAGACGCTGACGCGCTCGCTCTATACGGTGTTTACGGTTCTATTCACGACCTTCGCGCTGTACTGGTTTGGCGGGGAGACAACGAAGGATTTCGCGTTCGCGCTTCTTGTCGGCTTTGCCAGCGGCTGCTACTCCTCCATCTTCATTGCAAGTCAGCTGTGGATCGAGCTGCGGAATCGCACGGAGCGGCGGCCTGCCGCGAAACCTGCGGCCGTGGAGGGATAACGAAAAGAGCCTGTCACGGGACAGGCTCTTTTGCTATTGCAAGGAAGGGGGGAAACAATGCTGAAAGAATGGATCATACGCACGCAGACCGACGAAGGAGCTGCGCTCGCACGCGACATCGGAGCCGCACCGATCATCGGTCAGATTCTCTGGAACAGGGGGATACGCTCTGCAGAAGAGGCGCAGACCTTTCTTCATCCGGAAGATGAGCCGTTCCACGATCCCTTTCTCATGAGGGATATGGAAAAAGCTGTTCTGCGCATACAGAAGGCGATTCATGAGGGAGAGCGGATCGTTGTCTACGGTGACTACGATGTGGATGGGATGACCTCGACCACACTCCTCATGAAAAATATCCGCGCACTCGGCGGTAT
>CALJPB010000304.1 GCA_937981305.1 uncultured Selenomonas sp. | reverse complement strand
TTTTATGCAATGACGGCGTGCATTGCAATGGCATGGATGGGCATTGCCCGGATCAAGGAGGAAATGATATTGAAAAAGCGACATCTCACATTGGCGGTTCTCGCAGGACTCTTGTCCGCGGGGGGGGGGCAGACCTCTGTCTATGCGGGACATGATGAGAATCTGCAATCCTACACGATTGATAATATCGTGGTCGAGGCGGAGCAGACGATCAACCAGTTCGGCGATACGGTGACGGAGCAGTCCTACTACCGCACGGGCGGCGATGTCAAGGTCATCACCCGCGAGGAGATCGAGAAGCGTCACTATACGGATCTCACCGAGGCGATCAAGCGCATTCCGGGCGTGACGTTCCAGAACCCTGGCTATCGCGGCGGCGAGTACGGGTACCAGACCTATAACAACGGCGTTCTCATCAATGGAGACTCACGTGTCATTGTTCTCATCGATGGGCGACGTGTGGACAACCTCACGAGCACGCGCTTTAACAGCAGCAGCGCCTCGGGCAGCAAGTCCACGGGCGTCAACCTCGACCAGATGCTCGGCATCGAGAGCGTGGACAAGATCGAGGTCATCAAGGGACCCGGCGCATCCGCCTACGGCCCTGACGCGACGGGCGGCGTCATCAACATCATCACGCGCAAGGGCGCGGTCGAGCAAAAGGGGACGCTCGACCTCTCCACGGGCTCATGGCACAAGCATAACTATTCGCTCACACTTTCGGGTGCACTGCAGGATGATCCGACCTTCCACTATTTCGGCACGGTGACGAAAACGATGAGCGGCGATACGGAGTATGTGGACGGCGAGACGGGCAGGACAGGCACGCTCGGCGGCTCGCGTTGGAAGGAAGAGGCGGTCAACATCCGTCTCGACAAGGATCTCGGCAAGGAGCAGAGCATCAAGCTCTGGTACAACTACAAGGCGGGCAAGGATGGCTACCCGATCTCGACGCCGCGTCTGAAATATTGGAATCAGGACGACTGGGAGCGTATTATCTTTGCAGCTGCCGTTGGCCAGCTGAACAGCAGTAATCAATTGGACGGCGGTCCCGTATATGGTGACGCGGGCAACCCGGGTTACGCGAACCTATATGCACTTGATGGCAAGCTGTACAATTCATTCAGTCGGTTTAAGAATAATGACTGGGAGCTGAAGTGGACATTCGACAAGGACAATGGTATGGAGAGTTTTGTTCGCCTCTATTACCAGAATCATCGCTACTCCTCTCGTGATAAATACAAATGGTCACTTAGTGATGACCCCGCCGCAGATTATCAGGCACGCTTTCCGGGCGGTGCGACGGCTGCCGAGCTGAAACAGTGGATTCGTGAAAATCTCGCACCATTCCCGGGCGGCGATCCTGCACTCTTGCAGGCATGGCTCGAAAAGACGGGCGGTACAGCCACAGAGCCGACGGAATGGCAGAAAGAACGTAATCAGGGCATCCAAGTGCAGTATGCGCGAGCAATCGGCAAGAACGATGTTATTGCGAGCCTAACCTATGATCGTGCTAAGACTGTTGCAAAAAGCTATGACTGGGATACAGAAAAATATGTGGAATCTACAACGAGCCGTAACACGGTGATCGGCTATGTGCAGGACAAGATCCACATCACGGACAACTGGGACCTGACCCCGGCGCTCCGCTATACTTACTACTCGGATTACGATTACACGGGCAATGCCGGATTCAAGGGAAAAGGAAAATCCCATCTCATCACACCTGTGCTCAATACGGAGTATCTGATCGACGATACGCTCAGTGTATATGGCGGCTGGACACAGATCTATCGTCCCGTGCGGCAGGGAGACTATACGACACTGCACGGCATCTACAAGACGCCGCTCGAAAATGAGCGTGGTGATGTGTGGACGCTTGGCGTACGCAAGGAGTTCTCGCAGCATTCCGCCCTTGCAGTTCATTATGACTGGACGCGGATGTCGAACGCGATTGCATCGTTCCCCATCTGGGATGCGTCGATTCGTCGTTATAAAAGCACGGCAGTTAATGCACGTGAGGACAAGACGTCCTTTAACATCACGTTTGACCACGCCTTTGACAAGCACGTCACAATGAGTGCATCCTACTCGCATATGGATGATAAATGGCGGGTCAAGAGCGGCTGGAATGTCGATCCGAGCTGGGGGCTTAACGGCGAGGACGACATCAACACACAGATGAACCGCCTCCGCCCGCAGAACCACTATGCGCTCAACCTTTCCTATGAGAATCAGAAGCTCTATACGGGGCTGCTTATTAACTGGTATACGGGGAACAACCTAAGAGCCTTTACGGATCGCCGGTTCCTCGTCCTTGACTGGAACATCAACTACAGCTTTACTCCCGATCTGACGGGATATATCACCGTGAACAACCTCACGAATGAGGCATATCAGACCTCCTACAGTTCCTATAATGGACTTGGCTCCTCCACCATGCCTGCGCGCAGTGTGATGCTCGGCGCTCGCTATACGTTCTAATTGTTCGGAAATGAAAGGACGCAAGACATTCTTCTCAAAGGATGCCTTGCGTCCCTTTCTTGTAGGAGGAAGGATGAAACTACCATATATATTGCTCATCGTCCTCGCTCTCCTGTGCGCGGCGTGCAGTCCAGTCGTCAAGGTGCATGAGAATGAGCGTCGTCCCGCGATGCCGGCGCAGACGGATGCGGCGTATACCCCCGTCACGATTGAGAATATAAATGAGAAGGGGGAGCCTGTCTCTCAGGTCTACGAGCAGCCGCCGCAGCGCGTGGTCGCCGTCTGGCAGAACTCGATCGAGACGCTTCTCGCACTCGGTGTGGGGGATCGGATCGTTGCCGGGATGGGCGTGCCGAATGCGAAGTACATCCGCCCGGAATACCGCGCGGCATACGAGGCAATCCCCTATACCTCACTTGAACATCTGGATGTCGAGACGATCCTCATGATGCAGCCCGACCTCATCGTCGGCTGGTCGTCCACCTTCTCACCGAAGGTGCTGCGGAGTGCGGAGTTCTGGGCAGGACGCGGGGTGCATACTTACATCGCACCCTCCTCGGCACGTGCGACAAAGAGCAAGACCATCGCACAGGAGTGTGAGGACATCCGAAATCTCGGGCGGATCTTCGGACGGGAGGAGCGTGCGAATGCTCTCGTGGGCGAGATGGAACATGAAATCGCGTTCGTCGCCGAAAAGACCGCAGGCATGGAGCCGCGTCCGCGTGCCCTCGTCATCGAGCTGATGGGCAAGGAGATCCGCTCCTACGGCGCAGATACGCTTGCGGGCGACATGATGCGCGCGCTTGGTGCAGAGCATCTGGCGGCGGACGGGCAAAGTCTCAGCATGGAGGAGATCATCACGCTCGACCCCGATGCGATCTTTCTCATTGTCATCGAGGACGACTATGGGAATGAGGATGCAATCCGCGCGCGCATCACGGAGAATCCCGCCCTGCGCTCCCTCTCCTGCGTGCGGGAAAACCGTGTCTATACCGTACCGCTCTACGCGGTCTACAGCGCGGGCATCCGCACCTACGACGGCATCACGATTTTCGCCCACGGGCTTTATCCTGAGATCTATGGAGAATAATCTATGCAGCAATTCTTTTCACGAACAGGCACGGCGCTTCTCTGCCTCCTGCTCGTCGCACTCCTCATCGCCGCGCTCTTCTGGGCGCTCTCGATCGGGACGGTCGATCTGCCGCCCGCAGTGATCGGCGCCGCCATCCTCGAC
>CALJPB010000303.1 GCA_937981305.1 uncultured Selenomonas sp. | reverse complement strand
CAAGATGCCCCGCCGTGCGCCCCATGGCAATGGTGAAGTACCAACGATTGTTCGTCGTGCTCGCATCCTCCATGAGGTTCTCGATCTCCATCGTGCCGAACGCACGCGCCGTCTCAAAGCCAAACGTCGGAACGCCCTCGGGCAGCGGCAAATCGTTGTCGATGGTCTTGGGGACATGGACGACGTTGATCGTGCGCCCCATTTTGCGTGCATACTCGGAGACTGCCATCGAGCTGAATGCCGTGTCGTCGCCGCCGATGGTGACGACGTGAGTCACACCGAGCTCGGTCAGGGTCTCGACGACCGTGCGCAGGTCGGATTCCTTCTTCGTCGGATTGAAACGCGACATCTTGAGGATGCAGCCGCCCGTCAGATGAATGCGGCTGATGTTTGCCGGCTCAAGGCGCACGTAATTCTTCTCACCGCGTGCAAGGCGCGAGAAGCCGTCATAGATACCGAGAACATCCCAGCCGTGCCGCGTTGCCTCGCTGACCACAGCGGAGATAACGCTGTTGATGCCCGGCGCGGGGCCGCCTCCGCAGATGATCGCAATGACCTTCTTGATCCCAATCATGAATATGCCTCCTCGTTGAAATTGTCTGTACTCTGTATAGATTCGACAGAATCAAAAGTTTTCCTTCTATGGGAAAATTTTTGCCTACCGACGTTTCCGGCTGCGCCGCCCGATATTCGTGACGGTTTTCCCCGGCTTCCCGCTGCGCGGCTTCGACTTTACACGTTTCGGCTCACTGCCGTGCTTCGCACCGTGTGCGGAACGCAACTGCTGCCCGTCCGTCTCCGTCGGACGCGGACGCGGCTTTTTCTTGACGGCATCGCGGCGCAGACGCTCCTTGAGCGCCGCCTCCATCTTGCGCAGCTTCTCATGCTGGTGCGCAGCGACAAGCGTAAACGCCTTCCCCTTCGCCCCCGCACGTCCCGTGCGCCCGATGCGGTGGATGTAGTCCGTGACGGTCGGCGGCAGATCGTAGTTGTAGACGTGAGTCACGCCCTCGATGTCGAGTCCGCGCGCAGCAATGTCCGTTGCACAGAGGATCTGCAGCTTTGCCGCACGAAACTGCCGCAGGACAAAGGCACGCTGCGTCTGCGTGAGATCGCCGCTGAGTGCGTCGACGAGGTAGCCGCGGTGTGCCAGTTCCATCATGAGCGCACGCGTGCGTTCCTTCGTCGCACAAAACACCATTGCAAGATACGGTGCTTCCTCGTTGATGGAGGCACAGAGACGGTCGATCTTCTCCCCCTCGCGCACGGAAAGGACAATCTGCTCAATATTTTCGAGCGTCGTCCGTTCCCCCTCGATGCGGATGCGTGCAGGATTCGTCATAAAGGTCTTCGTGAGGCGCACAATCCGCTCCGGCATGGTCGCGGAAAAAAGTGCAAGCTGATAGTCCTGTGCCGTTTTCGCGAGCAGTGCCTCCACATCCTCGATAAAGCCCATCTTGAGCATTTCGTCCGCCTCGTCGAGGACAATCTTGTTCACGCTGCTGAGTGTAAGCGTTCCGCGCCGCACGTGATCGAGCAGCCGCCCCGGCGTGCCGATGATGAGCTGCGGATGGCGGCGCAGCTTCTCCTTCTGCCGCTCAATGTCCGCGCCGCCATAGATCACAATCGTGCCGATGCCAAGTTCCGCCCCGAGCGGTTCCGCCACGCGCGCGATCTGGATGGCAAGCTCACGCGTGGGTGCGATGACAAGAGCCTGCGCGACCTCGCCCTGCGGTTTGATTTTCTCAAGCAGGGGCAGGAGAAAGGCGAGTGTCTTGCCTGTGCCCGTCTGCGCCTGTGCGATCACGTCGCGCCCCGCACGCATGGGCGGGATCGCCTGCTCCTGCACGGGGGTCGGTGTCGTAATGCCCTGTTTTTTGAGCAGGGCGGCGAGCTGCTCGGAGATGCCGAGCTGATCGAAATGCGTCATGATGAAAGCACCTCTGCGCCGTTTTCCGTGATGAGGATGGTCTTTTCCCACTGTGCCGAGAGCGTACCATCCTTCGTCCGAACTGTCCAGCCGTCGGTTGCATCCACCGTCACGTCATAGTCGCCTGCATTGATCATCGGCTCAACCGTGAACACCATGCCCGGCACCATGAGCATCCCCGTACCGGGCTCGCCCTCATGCGGAACGAACGGCTCCATGTGAAAGTCCTTGCCGACACCGTGTCCGCCAAGTGCTGTGACGACAGAGTAGCCGTTTGCGTGCGCCCAGTCTCCACACGCTGCGCTCACATCGCCGAGGAAGTGCCACGGACGTGCCGCAGCGATGCCGCGCTCCATGCACTCCTTCGTCACCTGCACCAGACGCTCCGCCGCTGCGGGTACCTTACCCACGAGGTACATACGCGAAGCATCTGCGTAGTAGCCGCCGAGGATGACCGTCGAGTCGACGTTGACGATGTCCCCCTCCTTCAGCACATCCTTCTTTGACGGAATGCCGTGACAGACCACATTGTTGATCGAGGTGCAGATGCTCTTGGGGAATCCCTCAAACCCGAGGCAGGCGGGAATCCCGCCGCGCTCCACAATATAGTCATGCGCCGCACGGTCGAGTGTCTCCGTATCCACACCCGGACGCACGAGCGTCTCCATGAGGTCGAGCACACCGTCGTTGATGACCGCAGCTCTCCGAATCCCCTCGATGTCTGCCGCATTGTTGATGATCTTGCGCGG
This sequence comes from uncultured Selenomonas sp., assembly GCA_937981305.1. Classification (GTDB taxonomy): domain Bacteria; phylum Bacillota; class Negativicutes; order Selenomonadales; family Selenomonadaceae; genus Centipeda. The sequence goes on along the minus strand of CALJPB010000303.1, from coordinate 14,820 downwards.
CGGCCGCACCTGTCCACGGAGAACATCATAACGGATAGACGCAACGCGCTCGTCGAAGTCCGCATGACATTTCTTGTATTTTTTTCCGCTGCCGCACCAGCATAGTTCGTTTCGATTCATTCCTGCTCCCTTTCTGTGTCATCTGTACCTCTGCATTATAGCCCCAATCTGCGTTTTTATCAAAGTTTTTTCACCCATGCTCTCCTGAGATACGGATGCTTGACATACAGCAGGCAATAGGCTACACTTAGGATTAAGAAAATACTAATTTTTAGAAGAAGGTAATTCATTTTGAAGCTCTCGCGTACCTCCCTGTTGCCATGTCTGCTCATACTCCCTCTGCTGCTTCTCCTGGGCGGCATCGCCCTCATGTATGCATCCCCGGGGGTTCCTGTCCTCAACTATCATCAGGTCGAGGAGAAGAACGGCAACCCGCTCACACTCTGGCCCGATCAGTTCGAGGCACAGATGGCGTATCTCGCCGACGAAGGCTATACGACGATCACGATCGACGAGATGATGGATGCCCTTGAAAACGGGACTTCCTTACCTGAAAAACCCGTCATCATCACATTCGACGACGGCTATGCGGACAACTACGAGTACGCCTACCCCATTTTGAAAAAATACGGATTCAAGGCGACCATCTTCCTCATCTATGATTTTACAAACACCTACCCGAACTATCTGACATGGGAACAAATCAACGAGATGAAGGATTCCGGGCTCATCCACTTTGAGAGCCACACGATGACGCACGCAAATCTCGCCGAACTCACATCGGCGGACGACCTGCGCCACGAGATTGCCGACTCACATGACCTCCTCTCGGAAAAAATCGGCTATGATATGCACTACATCGCCTATCCCGGCGGACGTGTCAATCCGGAAATCGAGGAGATGACCCGCGCAGCGGGATACCGCGGCGGCTTCACCGTCCACTACGGGCTCTCAACGCCGGCGGAAGGGCGCTATCAGATGGATCGTATCCCCATCTTCGGGGCGAATATGCACACGCTCACACGCTTTAAACTGCGTCTCGCCTTTGCCCCGCTCATCGCACCGCTTGAGGATCTGCGTCTCGCGCTGCGTTCCTGCGGCTTTACCACACTTGCCAACTATATGTTGATTCCTTGATCTTTGTGCGAAAAAGACCAATCGACATAAGAAGGCGACACAGCAGCCCCACAACCGACAAAATTAGAATGAAAAATCTGTAAAAGAAACAGGACAGCACGAAAAAATTATGCTATAATGCTTGAATTTCAAGGGGGTGTACGCCGAACACAATATTTTTGCGAAAAATCTGTAAAAGATTGAGACAGGATTCAAAAAATATGCTATAATTCCCGTATTGGTTATTGTGTTTAAGGAGGGCTTTTCATGGATTTTGAAGCACTGGTCAAGGCGAAATTTGATGAAGCATATGCAGCGTCGGAGCATCCGAAGAAATTCTTCCTCACAGAGAACGGGCGCGGTGTAGTCGACGGTGGTGAGATGTACAACGCCCTGCTCCACGATGTACTCGACGTGGTGCAGAGGGCAATGGTCGGTATTCTGAAGGACAGCCATCATAAGCACTAATGGGATCAGTTTGGAGTCGACGTACAGAGCAGTACGTCGACTCTTTTTTGATGTCCGCAAAAAATAAAGACAAACCCAAGATACGTCCGGAGCTATGTGGGGGAACGAGGGGATGCGTGCGGGCAAAAATGTGTCAAGTCAAGTGCGGGATGCATCAGTGCCTCCTCAAGAGCAGGATCTGATCCTCTCACGCGAACAAAGGGCTGTTGCACGAAGTTTTCTAACTGCGTGCAACAGCCCTTTGTTTTATTGTGTTCAGATATTTTCGTAGTGAAACGGCTCAAGCTCCCAGAGCACGCCCGACAGCTGCTTCATGTCCACGTCGGAAAAGACGCGCAGCGTCGGCTGAATGTTCTTCTCGGGGAAGATGGCGATGGCCGCCGCCTCCTCGCCATGCTGGAAGAATGCTTCCACCGCACCGTGGTCAACGTACACCCGCATGGAGAGCGTATCCTCGGCATACAGCTTGAAGACGCGTTTGCCGCGCCCGCCGAGCTTCATGCCCGTGCGGTCGATGGTCATGACCTGCTCCAGACGATTGTAACGGAAGACGAGCTTTTCAAGTCCAAAGACGAGTTCGACGGAGACCGTATGCGCCTCCCCCATCGTCAGATCGAGGATGAACTCTGTGAGATCGTAGAGGGTCGCGGAGAACTCGCTCTCCCCCTCCGCCTCAAGCACGCGCTCGGTCTCACGGTGACGCAGTGCCTTCAGCTCACGCGCCGGCTCGGAGAAGATATGCCCCTGCCGCAGCGTCAGAACACGCGGGAGCGTCAGGCTGTGCATCCAGCCCTCCTCCCGTGTCGGGTAGTCGTCCTCGCGGTCGGGCATCCCCATCCAGCCGATGAGGATGTGCCGCCCCTCGTGCGTGACGATCTGCGGCGCATAGAAGTCAAAGCCGTGATCGAGCTCCTTGAACCGCCCGTGCATCAGCATCTCCATCGCATCCATCGAGGCGTGTCCCGCGATGTAGCCCGCCTGATAGACGTTCTGGCGGTCGTAGGCGCGCGCCTCCACGCCTTGCGGACAGAAGACGAGCACATCGCAGTCGCCGAATGAGAGGAGATTGGGACACTCCCACATATAGCCGAAGTCCTTCAGCTGCGTGCGGAGTTCGCCCAGACATTCCCAACGGATCGGTGCCTCACGGTAGACGAGCACGCAGCCGCGCTCGTCCTGTGTCTGTGCACCGATGACGAGATGGCGTACACCGCCCCGCTCAAAGAGATAGGGATCACGGAAATGCGCCGTAAAGCCCGCGGGCGGGCCGTCGATAATGATCTCTTCCTTTTTGACCGCACCCGCCGCCTTCGTGAACGTGCCGAACCGCTGCACAGAGCTGCGGTTGCCCTGTTCATCCTTTGCATTGCAGGTATAGAGGACGCGCAGATGCCCGTCCTCCTCCGTGCCGCAGCCCGAGTAGCAGCCGTCCTTGTCGTGCTCGTCCGTCGGCCAGAGCGCGAGCTGCGGAATGCTGTAGGTGCAGAAATCCCGTGTCTTCGTGTGCGCCCATGATTTATTTTTATGGGCGCAGCCGAACGGATTCCACTGGAAAAAAATATGATATGCGCCGTTATGGTAGGTCATCCCGTTCGGATCGTTGATGAGGCCGAACGGCATCTCCAGATGAAAGCGGTTGTGCCAGCGGTGCGTGAAGGGAAATCCATCCGCAAGCCGCGCATCGATTGCCCGCTTGTCAAATTTCTCCACAGTGCTCACTCCTCGGGACGGAAGAAGGTGAAGGTCAGACCGAACGCCACGCCGAAGCCGACCGCATTGACGAGAACGTACTCAGCAAGGTGGTCAAGATAGAGCAGCGTGCCCGGCAGAACCGTGATGCCCATGCCCGTGCCCGCGAGATGCAGGAAGCCCGCAATCGCGCCCGCGCACGCGCCGCCGACGAGGCCGTAGATGAACGGCTTCATAAAGCGCAGGTTGATACCGAAGATCGCCGGTTCTGTGATGCCAAGGAACGCAGGAACAGCGGAGGAGATGTAGAGCGCACGCTTTTTCGCATCATGTGTACGCGCCGCGACAGCGACCGCAGCACCGCCCTGCGCGACGATCGCGCCCGTGATGATCGCGTTGAACGGGTCAAGCCCCGTCGATGCGAGCAGCTGCACCTCGAGCGCGTTAAAGACATGATGCACGCCAAACACAACGATGACCTGATGCACACCGCCGACGATGAAGCCGCCGATGCCGTACGGGAGCTCCAGGAAGGCACGCACTGCACCGAAGATGCCGATCTCAAGCGTGTGCATGATGGGTCCGATGATGAGCAGACCGAGCAGCATCGAGACGAACAGCGTCAGGAACGGGGTTACGATGAGGTCGATGATGTCGGGCACGAAGGTCTTGAACCACTTTTGCAGACGCGCGGCAAAGATGCCGAGCACGAGTGCGGGCAGCACAGAGCCCTGATAACCGACGACGGGGATCGGAATGCCGAGGATGTCCATCGAGAGCGGTACGGCATCGCCCGCCGCAATCGCATACGCATTCGGCAGCTGCGGCGCAACGAGCATCAGACCGAGCACGATGCCGATGACGGGCGTACCGCCGAAGCGGTTCATCGTCGACCAGCAGACGAGCGCGGGCAGGAACGCAAACGCCGTATCCGTGAGGATCTGGCTCATGCGGAGCAGATTGTCGCTCATCTCGATGCCGAGGCTCTGCGCCGCGCCGCGCAGACCCATGAAGAGACCGGTTGCGACAAGCACGGGGATGATCGGAACGAACACGTCGCCGAGCGTGCGCGAGACTTTTTGCAGCGGCGTCATCTGATCGTACGCCTCCTGCTTGCTGTTCACCGCACCCACGAGATTGGTGCCCGCGACAAATGCGTCAAACACCTTGTCGACAAAGCCCGTACCGAGGATGATCTGGTACTGTGCGGCGGCGAAGAACTGTCCCTTCACGCCGTCAATGTTCTCGATTGCCTTCTCGTCGATGATCGACTTGTCGTTCACGATGAGACGCAGACGCGTCGCACAGTGCTCGGCACTGCGGACATTGCTCGCGCCGCCGACGTACTTCCAGATGAGCTTGGCGACGCGCTCCTCCTTCGGCAGATTCGGATCGATGTCATCCTCCGCCGGGGCCGCTGCAGCAGGTGCTTCCTCGGCAGGCGCGTCGCCGCCCGAGGAGATCTCCGCGCCGTCCAGTGCAAACGTAATCTTCCCAAAGTCCGCCGCATTCGTCACGAGCACGGGCGTGGTTGTCTCATACCCCTCCGCACGGATGGCGGCGGGATCGAACTCAAGCAGCAGCTGCCCGCGCTTTATCGTATCGCCCTGTGCAACGTGTGCCGTGAAATGCTTCCCCTCAAGCTTCACCGTGTCCACGCCGACATGGATGAGAAGATCCACGCCGTCCGCCGAATGAATGCCGATGGCGTGCTTTGAGCCGAAGAGCACCGTGACCTCGCCGTCCACCGGCGAGACGACGCGCCCCTCCGGGTCGGCAATCGCAGCGCCGCGCCCCATCGCGCCGCTCGCAAATGCCGGATCTGTCACCTCAGAGAGCGGGATGAGCCGTCCTTTGAGCGGACTGTCCAAACGAATGTCCTGCATATCAAGTCCCCCTATAAAATTGTCCACTTGGAATCTTCCCCGGAATACACCGATAAATTCAACAGTTCCCACAGATTCCATTAGTAAAAGTGTACTAATTTCTATTTCACTTGTCAATCCACACGATCCACGAACACACGAAAAGATTTTACAATGGAAGACTCTTGTGGTAAAATATTTTAAGGAATCATTGGGAAATTCGGATCATGATCCGGGGAGGCATTACCATGAGTGTAAAATATGAAGTCAGCGTGACTGCCATCGGCAAACTGGCGCGCAAGTTCCTTGAGTCCAACAGCAGCGTCATCCTGCTTGACGAAGGAGCACACCCAAACCTTGCCGAAATGGTCATCGAGCATACGCCGGGAGATCTGACGGCGGACATTGCTGCGGGGGACACGCTCACAATCGGAAAGCAGAAGTACAAGGTTGTACGCGTCGGGGAGAATGCAAACGACACAATCCGTGAGAGCGGTCATTGCACGGTCATCTTCAATGCGAAGGGATCAATGCCCGGGCAGATCGAGGTGGAGGGCTCTGCAGTCCCATCGCTGATGCAGGGAGCAAAAATCTCCTTCACCGGAAAATAAGAACCTCGTCACCATACAAAAGTCAGCCTCACATCATGCATGAAGCTGGCTTTTTATGCGTTTTGCTGCGTTTTTCGACTATCACAACATACACAACATACGAAAGGTTATTTCATGAAAAAAATACTGGCCATACTCTTCGCACTTTTCACCTTCCTTGCCATCGGCTGTGGAGATACTGCCGACGAAAGCGGTGCCGGCGGGCAGGAGGAGGCTGCGGCACTCGATCTCAGTCGTCCTGTTCACCCTCCTGAGGCGTTTGCAGGAAAGCGCATCCTTGTCGCATTTTTCTCACGCACGGGGGAAAATTACGAGGTAGGCTTCATCGACAAGGGAAACACCCATATTGTCGCGGAGCAGATTGCAGAGATCACGAAGGCAGACCAAATATTTGAGATCAAAACCGTCACCCCCTACCCTGCCGACTATCAGGAAATGACACGGGTGGCAAAGGAAGAACAGGAGGCACAGGCGCGCCCCGCCCTCGCATCACAGGTGGAAGACATGGCGCAGTACGACATCATCTATCTCGGGTATCCGATCTGGTATCACGATCTGCCGATGCCCGTCTACACCTTCCTTGAGAGTTACGATTTCACAGGTAAGACCATCATCCCGTTCTGTACCGGTTCGGGGAATGCGCTGAGCGGAATGGAGGAGGACATTCCCCGCTTTGCGAAGGGAGCACAGATCCGTAAGGGCTTCGGAATTCAGGGAAAATTGGTGCATAACAGCCCGGAACAGGCAAAACTTCAAGTTGCCAACTGGCTCGTCTCGCTGGGGTATACCAACTGATGCGCATTCTTCTCTACATTCTCATCTGGACATCGCTGGTGTTTCTGCCGAACCGCCTTCTAACCACCGAATATTATCACGAGTATCTGGGGTTGGTCTTTCTCCTGCTCGGCGGCACACATCTTTTCCTGGTGCGCCGCTATCTGCGGGCACTCGTGACGCTTCGGCTGAGGATTACGCCGCTCAACATTGTCAACACCATCATGCTGAGTCTCCTCGTGATCGTCATTGTGACAGGCATCCTCATCTCGCTCTATGCGACCCCCATCGTCCGTCTGCGCGGAGCCGTCTCCATCTATGTGCATGGCACGCATCTCGCAGCGGCGGTGCTGTTCTATCTCATCGTCGGCATCCACGCAGGCTTCCACTGGCGGAGCATCTGGAACGGCATACTGCGGCGGCTGTCGCTGCAAATGCCCGCCGGCGCGGCACGTGTCTACGATGTGCTCGGAATCTGCCTCATCCTCGCAGGCGTACACGCCTTTGTCACAACACATATCTACGAAAAAATTCTCTTTGAACATATGTCCTTCGGCGGTGTCGTTGGCACATGGGAATATCAGCTCGATCTGGTACTCATCTTTGCCGGCTGCATGAGCTGCTCCCTCTTCTTCGAACGACTGCGCAGACGAAAATAGGCACAAAAAAAGTCCCCGCTGCGGGGGCTTTTTTATGCCTTACATCATGACATCCATCGCATCGAAAATGGGCAGGAGGACAGAGAGGACAACGAAAAAAATAATGCAGCCGACAAGAGAAATCATCAGCGGCTCGGCAAGAGTCTCCATCCGTGCGGCATATACATCCGCCCTGCGTCGGCAATAATCCGCCGCATGAACCAAAAGGCGCTCGGGATCTCCCGCCGCCTCCCCTGCCGAAAGCATACCGCGCAGGAGTTCCGGCAAAGACGATTCGCGTGCGACCACCTGCGAGAACGTGCGCCCCTCAACGAGACGCTGCTCCATCCGTTCCAGCCGAAGAGAGAGCGCACGGTTGCCCGTCACGGAGGATGCAAGCCCGATGGCGCTGTCCAGTCGAATGCCGCTGCGAAGCAGGATCGTGAGCGTACGCAGGATCGTCTGCCATGCGACGAGACGCACGAACGTCCCGAGCACGGGCACGCGCAAGAGGAATGCATCCGCATAGAGGCACAGGCGCGGCACGCGACGGCAAAGCACGCCGCTCATCAAAACTGCCGCAGCAGCAACGGGAAGCGCATACGGATGTGCGGCGACGGCATCCGACAGCCCGAGCAGGATCCGTGTCGGCAGCGGCAGCTCCGCCCCGAGATCACGCAGGAGTACAGCAAAGACGGGCAGCACAAAAATAATCATGAGCAGCACCGAAACAGCCGTTGCCGCAAGCAAAAAGAAGGGATAGGCAAGTGCGCTGCGCAGCGACTCACGCAGGACATGTGCCTCAGCCGCCACCTCTGCCGCCTCATGGAGGATCGCGTCAAGCCGCCCGCTCTCCTCCCCCGCACGCACCATGCCGACAAGACTTGGTGCGAAGGCCCTCGCATCACGCAGTTCCATCGCCTGCGAAAGCGACAATCCGCGCAGGACATCCTCGTGAAGCGTACAAACAAGCCGCCCATAGACAGAATCCGATGCCACCCCCGTACGGATATGTCCCAGTGCCTCATGCACAGGCATCCCCGCTGCGAGAAGGGCGGCAAGCTCATGCAAAAAGGCAATCCGATCCTCAGCGGTGATGCCCCTGTGCAAAATCGGCACGGACGGCACACGTACGGTGCGACGCTCACGGATGTCAAGCGCAGTCTTCCCCTCTGCCGCCAGCGCACGCACGGCGGCAGGGGCGGACTCCGCCGCAACCACGCCGCACCGGGTCTGTCCGTCCACTGTACACGCGCGATAGGAGAACATCTTCATGCTATCATGCCCTTCGCCCGGAGAGCGTTCTCAGCCATCTCCGCCGTCTGCATTCCCTGCGCCGCCCCGCTCATCATAACAGAGACAAGCTGACTGTAACTGCCCTGCCGCAGGATGTTGCGCACAGCAGGAGTCGCGGCAAGCGTTTCGAACACCGCCGCACGTCCGCCGCCGACGCGTGGCAAAAGGCGCTGTGCAGCGATCACCGTCACGGCATCGGCAAACTGCGCCCGCACAGCATCGCGCACATCCTGCGAAAACATACTCTCCACGCGCATCGGAGTCTCGGCGGCGCTGCGTGTATGGAGCGTCCCGAGGACAAGCACGCCCGTCGCCGCCGCCATGAGCACCGCCTCCACCGTCGCGCGGTCGCGCATCTCCCCCACGAGCAGGATATCCGGATCCTCACGCAGCGCACTCCGCACCGCGTCCGAAAACGACACAAAGTCGCGCCCCGCCTCGCGCTGACTCAGAAAAGCACACGCCGGAGGAAAAATGTACTCGATCGGATCTTCCAATGTAACGATATGCACACGGCGCGTCCGATTGATCTCCTCGATCAGAGAGGCGAGCGTCGTCGTCTTGCCCGCCCCCGTCGCCCCGCAGATAAGCCCCAGACCATGCCGCCGCTCGGCGAGAGCACGCACCACACGCGGCATACCGATCTCCTCGGGGGTCGGTATCCGCGCGGGCAGAAGGCGCAGTGCAAGACCGATTCCCTCCTGCATACGGTAGGCATTGACGCGAAACCGCCGACCTCCATAGTTCCACGCCAAATCCACATCCTGCGCACCGAGCGCAGCACGCTGCGCCTCTCCTGCCATATTTTCCCACATCTGCTCAACCGCCGCCGCACACGGCACGAACTCCTCCGGTCGGAGCACACCGTCACACCGCATCTGTACCCGCTGCTGCGGCGCAATATGCAGATCCGATGCCTCCGCCGCGATCATACGGCGCAAGACATCCGCAAACAGCCCGCTGTCAACCATAGAGCGCCCGCCCCACTTCCATGAGGGTCGTCTCCCCCGCCAACGCCTTTGCCACACCATCCTGCCACAGCGATTCCATCCCATCCTCCTCCGCCGCACGGCAGAGTGCCGCCCGATCCCGCGCCGCAAGAATTGCCGTGCGGATACGCTCGGTAACAGGCAGCACCTCATGAATCGCCATACGCCCGCGGTATCCGCTCCCGTGGCAATGTTCGCAGCCGCGCCCACGCACGAGTGTCAGACCGTCATGATAGAGGTCGCCAAGCTGTGCCCGCTCACGCGAATCCGCAGCGACACGGTACTCCTCACGGCAGTACGGACAGACACGCCGCACGAGCCGCTGTGCAATCACCCCCGAGAGCGTTGCCGCGAGCAGATAGGGCGGCGTCCCCATCTCCAGCATACGAAAAACGGCAGAGACAGTATCCTCCGTATGCAGCGTCGAAAAAAGAGCGTGTCCCGTAAGAGCGATCCGCACCGCCATCTCTGCCGTTTCCAGATCGCGGATCTCACCGAGCAGGATCTTTTGCGCATCCTGCCTGAGCACCGCACGCAGCCCCGCGACAAAGGTCAGCCCCGCCTCCGGATTCACCTGGAACTGACTGATGCCCGCGATCCTGCGCTCCACGGGATCCTCCAGTGTCATGATATGACAGCTCGGATCATTGAGCTCCGCGAGTGCCGCATAGAGCGTCGTCGTCTTGCCCGAGTTCATCGGTCCGCAGAGCAGGAGCAGCCCCGTCGGGCGGTGAATCAACTGCTCGAACAGCTCCTGATTGCGCGGGGTAAAGCCAAGCTCCGCACAGCCGAGAAAACGCTCCGACGCATCCATGATGCGTACGACCATACGCTCACCGTCCACCACCGGCACAACGGCGACGCGCATATGGATCGTACGCCCACCGCTGACATAGCGAATCTGCCCATCCTGCGGCCGGTTGCGTTTTGCGGTATCAATGCCCGCCATCACCTTCAAACGCGCGATGATAACAGGAGCGAGTTCCCGTGGAAACTGAACGGGCCGCTCCCGAAGAAGCCCATCCACACGCATACGAATCCGCATGAAGCCGCCCATCGGTTCGAGATGAACATCGGTCGCATCTTCGGCAAGTGCCGTGTCCAAAATTGCATTGACCAATGTGAGTACAGAACTGCGGTGTGATCCGTCCTCCGACGCATTGCGCCGCAGTTCACGCGTAGCCTCCGCTATGAGACGCCGTGCCGTCTCCCGTTCCATGCGGATCACTCCTTTCAACGTGTCACAGCGGCACCTCCGCATAGTCCACCGAGAGCAGATAGAGCCCGCAGGCAGGCGCGGTCGGAGGCACAAGCCGCCGATCACACGCGGCAAAGATCTCGGCGAAACGCTCCGTCGAGATACGCCCGAGCCCCACGCTCACCACCGCACTCATGATATTGCGTACCATGTGATAGAGAAAGCCGTTTCCATGCAGACAGCACGAGAGCCGTCCGCCTTCATCCTCATCCAGCCGTATCTCATCGAGGGTTCGCACGGGTGACATCGGTGCGCCACCCGCCGCACGAAACGAAGAGTAGTCATGCGTTCCCACGAGCAGAGCGAGCACCGCACGCATCGCATCGTGATCGAGCGGCTGAAAGATCTGCCACGCATAGCTGCGCGTAAAGGGATTCGGAACAGTACACTCCTCGATGCGGTAGACATACGTCTTCCCCGTCGCCGCGTGCCGTGCGCTGAAATCACGCGCCGCCTCCCACGCCGCTGTCACCACAATATCGGGCGGCAGGAGACCGTTCACCGCACGCGGCAGACGTTCGGTCGGAATACGTCCGTCCGTGAAGAAATTGACCACCTGCCCATACGCGTGTACGCCCGCATCCGTCCGCCCTGCGGCGGCAAGCTCCACCTGCTCCCCGCAGACCTTCGCGAGAGCCCGTTCAAGCACATTCTGCACAGCGAGAACGGGCGGTGTCTGCCGCTGAAAGCCGTGGTAGTTCGTCCCGTCATAGGCGACTTTCAACGCAATATTTCGCGCGCGCGCCTTCATCTGATCCACGTGTTCAGGGCGCAATGGGAAGCCCTCCGAGGCTCACGGCGCAGATCCCCGCCGCCCCGAGCACAAACACGGCAATCGCTGCGTAGTCAAGCCGCCCTGTTTTCAGCTCCTTCATCTGCGTGCGCCCCTCACCGCCACGATAGCAGCGCGCCTCCATCGCAAGCGCGAGCTCATCCGCGCGGCGGAATGCCGAGAGGAAGAGCGGCACGAGCACGGGCACGACCGCATGCAGACGCTGCATGATGTTCCCACGCTCAAAATCCGCCCCACGTGCCTTCTGCGCCTTCATGATGCGATCCAGCTCATCGAGCAGCGTCGGCACAAAGCGCAGGGCAATCGTCATCATCATCGAAAGTTCGTGCACGGGCACGCGAAAACGGCGCAGCGGAGACAGCAGAGACTCAAGGCCGTCCGTCAGCCGCAGGGGGCTCGTCGTCAACGTCAGGAGCGTGCTCAGGAGAATGAGCAGAATGAGGCGCAGACTGATATAGCTCCCGCGTGCCACCCCCTCCCACGTCGCCGCAAACGGCCCGACGTGAAACAACTCCGTCCCCGGAGTCATAAAGAGATGCACCCCGAAGGTAAAAATCACAATCCAGAGAATCGGACGGATCGAGCGCAGCTGCATCCCGAGCGGAATCTCCGAGAACACCATCAAAAGAGCAACAGCAGCGGAAAGCGCAAGGAATCCTGCCACATTTTCCACAAAGAAAATGAGCAGCAGGAAAAAGAAGAGCAGCACCATCTTCACACGCGGATCCATGCGGTGCAGAAACGAGTCTCCGGGCAGGTAACGCCCGATCTGTATGTCATTGAGCACGAACAATCACTTCCATTTCAATTTTTTTCATTATAACATCAAATGCGGGACTTTTCATTTCTTTTTCCCGAAATATATGCTATAATTCCCTTGTGTATATAAGGATGAGAGACGGCATTAAAAATAAACGAGAACATATAGAAAGGCTTTGTTATGGAAGAAGCATTTATCGGACGACAGGCCATATTGGATCAGAAGAAGAACGTATACGCATACGAAATTCTCTTCCGCAGCGGCCTCAAGAACGCATTTGACCCCAACCTCGACGGCAACGTCGCGACGCAGAGCGTCATGGTCAACGCCATGCTGGACTTTGGCATGAACAAACTTGTTTCGGACAAGCGTGCATTCATCAACTTCACGGAGCAGAACCTCCTGCCGTCGGAAACCGTCGTGGTCGAGATTCTGGAAAACGTACAGCCAACGCCGGAGATTCTGGAGACCGTACGGGAGCTCAAGGAGGCGGGCTACAAGATCGCCCTCGACGACTTCGTCCTCCTGCCGGGCTACGAGCCTCTGATTGACATGGCGGACATCATCAAGGTGGACTTCCGCATCACGAACAGCCCGGAGGAGCGCAAAAAGATGCGCGAGATCCTGCCGAAGCACGTTCGTCTTCTGGCCGAAAAAATCGAGACCGAGGAGGAATTCCAGCAGGCGCTCGCATACGGCTACGTTCTCTTTCAGGGATATTTCTTCTGCAAGCCCACCATTCTGCAGCAGAAGCGGCTCACGAGCAACGCGCTCTCGAAAATGCGCCTCCTCCGCGAGATCAACCGTCAGAATGTTGATTTCTCCTCCATTACCGGTGTCATCTCCTCGGATACGAACCTCGTTCACAAGCTGCTCACCTACATCAACTCCGCAGGAGTCGGACTCGCCAACCACGTCTCCAACCTGAAACAGGCGACCGTTCTTCTCGGGGCAAGCGGCGTGCGCCGTTGGGTGACGCTTGTCAGCCTCCAGACCTTCTCCGAGGACAAACCGCCCGAGCTCTTTACCCTTTCGCTCATGCGCGCAAAGTTCTGCGAACTCATCGCCGCCAAGCTCAAACGTCCCGGGCTCACCGCCGACACGGGCTTCCTGCTCGGTATGTTCTCGCTGCTCGATGTCCTGCTCACCCTCCCGATGGAGGACGTACTCAAAGAGGTCAATCTGTCCGACGAGCTCACCGATGCACTCCTTGGCAAGGACAACGACCTGCGCCGTCTCCTCGACCTCGTCATCGCCTATGAAAAGGGGGATTGGGATACGGTGATCGCCTACTGCGAGCGGGAAAACCTCTCCCCCGAATTTTTACAGCCGACCTACGACAATGTACTGGAGTGGTACAACGCACTCCAAAGTATCAGCTGATACCGTTAACCTCCACACAAAAAGCCCATCGGATTTACTCCGATGGGCTTTTATCGTGCGTACAGAGATTATTTCGGATTATACTCGACAATCGTTATCTTCTTATTCACGTTGAGATCGATCACCTCGTCCTCCGAGATCGTAACGATCGGCAGCGGTACAACGCCGTGCGGATACGCCGTGATCGTCCCCTCACGATGGTTGCTGAGCAGCACGCGCGAGCCGAGGAACGCATTCTTGATATTCGCCAACACCGGAATACAGACCTGCGGATCAAGCGTCGTATACATCTGCTGCGCGATCTCCGTCACCGCATCGAACGGCGTGCGGCGCGGGTATCCCTCACGCTCGATCGTGATATTGTCATAGAGATCTGCTACAGCAACAATACGTGCATAGAGATGAATATCCTCCCCCCCGATATTGAACGGGAAGCCGCTCCCATCCATCCGCTCGTGGTGTTGGAGTGCCGTCAGACGCACGCCCTCCGTCAGCCCTGCAACATTGCGGAGAATCTGCGCACCGTCCACCGTATGTTGGATATAGCGCTCATAGTCCTCCCCCTTCAGCGAGTCAATGTTCTTTTCAAGGAGACGCTGATCGAACTTAGACTTGCCGACATCATGCAGGAAGCCCGCCATGACAATATCCTTCGCCGTCTCCCGGTCGAGCTTCATCCACTTTGCAAAAACTCCCGCGAGAATCGAAACGCGCAGCGAGTGGTTGTAGATGTCGCTCGCCAGATGATTGATCTCATTCAGATAGTCGATCGTCCCGCTGCGGCGCGAGAGGGGCAGGAGATCCGTCTGCACCATCTCATTCGTCTCGGCGACGGGCACAGCGCCCGTTTTCTTGGTCTCCTCGAAGATCGACTTCGCCGTTCCGACCACATTCTCATACTGCTTGATAAAGAGATTGCTGCGTGAGAAAATCGGAGACCGCTCTTCCTTCAGCTCATTTTCATCCTTAATGTAGACAACGGGAATCTTCAGGAACTTGAGGCGCATGATATGCGCCGCCGTCAGCTCCGTATTCTCCGATACAACGACCACACGTTTGGCATTGACGATCGTTCGCGCAAGTATCATTCCATTTTCAAGATCGTCCACGGATATTGCACGCAAGGTAAGCCCTCCCTCGATTTATCTTCCTGATCACATACGAAACTATTGCACCTATA
>CALJPB010000302.1 GCA_937981305.1 uncultured Selenomonas sp. | reverse complement strand
TACCTCTACATGGAGGCGGGTGCACAATATCTCCACATTCGATGTGAAACCGTGGACGGAACTGTCCTCGATACAGTCGAACTGCACAAATAAAAAGAACTTATCTCATGCAACAATGCACATGGGATAAGTTCTTTTTTAGAATCAGTGCCGCCACGGTTTGCGGTCTTTATAATCACGCTTGATTCTCTTCACCGCCTAATTGTGACGCTTCTGCTCCCCTTCATCGCACGGTCATACTTTGTCTGATTGCCGTCACGCTGGAACTCGAAGCGAATCTTGCGCACGTTCTGCTCATGCACGCGATCCTCCTCCTTCATGCGGAAGCTGTATTCGTTCGTCGCGCCGTTGATGTAGTCGATCGGCTGTTGTGTCGGTGCCGCCTGTGCTACGGGGGATGCTGCCATGATACCGATCCCCAGAGCCGCAGCCAGAATGCCGGCCGTATATTTTTTGTTCTTCATGATTTTTGCCCTTTATCTCTTTTTTCATCTTCGGTACTGCCCTATCCCTGTTTCGTTGGATTATATTTAAGAGCAGGTAAAGAGTTCATTATTTCACGAGCAGAACGGGGCTGTGTGCATGGTGTGTAACATAGGTGGATACGCTGCCGAACGCGATCCGCTCGAACGTACCGAAGCCGCGCGAGCCCATGACGATAAGATGGCTCTCCTCCTCTGCCGCCACCGCGACCGTGACCTCGCCGGGATCGCCCTCCTCCACGCGCGTATGCGCACGTACGCTGCGCGGAATCTCGTGCATCAGCTCTGCGAGGAACCGATATGCCGCGGTCTTCAGCTCCGACGGCAGATAACCGCTCATGCTCACCTGCTCGAATGCGGAGATATGCGCACCGTAGTCGATCACCATGAGGATGGTCAGTTCGGCATCTGCCGCACGCGCTAAATCGATTGCCCACTCCACCGCGTGCATGGATGCCGGAGAGCCGTCAATCGGTACGAGGATACGGTCACAGACAATCGTCTGCGCCGGACGGCTCTGAATTTCAGAAATCAGAGATGCAGTATCCATCATACGCCCTCCTCCAGAGCAAGTTTTGTCCCTTTATGCGTGCGCTCCTCGGCATCCTGCCGCAGAAGTTCTTTTTTAGCACGGTAGAATTTCAGCGTATAGAGGATGCCGATGACGGCAATATAGATGAGGAATGTGCCGAAGGTCGCGGCGTAGCCCATGAAGTCCGCGCCGCGCGAGATGATGTCACGCGTAAAGTGGAACTGCCACGTCAGCGGCCAAATATGCGAAAATGTGACGACCCAGTCGGCAAAATGCGCAAGCGGTCCCGTTGTCCCGCCGAAGATGAATCCGCCCGGGATGATGAGGATCATGCGGCTCGCGGCAACGCCCGGATTCGCCGCTGTCCAGCCGGTCAGAGTGGTCACCATGCCGAGGACAAAGACATAGAAGATCTGTACGAATACGAAGTTCACCAGATGCCCTGCAAAGATGAGATCACCCCAGATGCGCAGTCCCGCAAGCCCGACTGTAAACGAGACGATGAGAAGTGCGCCGTAGGGAAGTGTCCGCAGAATGAGATCCCACGGTGTGCCCGTGCGCAGGATTGTGTCCAGTTCCCCCGTCAGGCGCAGGCGCGGAATCATGCCGATGGTCGCAAAGGTATAGAACATCGACCCGAAGAAGAACAGGAAGCCGAGCGACATGGCGTTGCTCGTCGAGGCATTCGGACTGAAGAGGTTGCGTCCCGCAATCTGAATGCCGCCGTCCAGTGCATCGTTCGTGCTGCCTATATCTCCGTTTGCCGTCGCGTTGTCAAGTGCAGCAAGTTCGTTCATCGCCTCCTTGATCTCGGCGGTCTGTGCCACATTCGTATTGTCATAGAATACACCGATGTGGTTCTCGGTCCCTGTAAAGTGATCCTTTTCAAGCCCCTGCGGAAAGTAGATGACGGCAATCGCCTGATCGCGGTAGAGGAAGCTCTCGGGGGCGGCGGGCGTATTGATGATCGCCGTCACCTTCATATATTCGGATGCGTCAATCCGCGTCGCGAGTTCGCGCGTATAGGCAGAGTTGTCGCGATCGATGATGACGACGGGCGCGTCCTTGGAGTAGTTGCCCGCAAGCATGATCGAGAGCAGGACGGAGACCACCATCGCCACCATGATGGAGACCTTCTCATACGGCATTCCCTGCCCCGAGAAGAGGTAGCGCAGTTCAGCTTTGAGTGAATTCACGGTCGCTCACTCCAATCGTCATACCCGGGATAACACCATCGGTCGGGTCGATGTAGATGCGGATCTGAAATGCGGAGAGATCCGCCTGACTCTTTTCACGCGTCATCTTGAGATCGGCAAAGCCTGCTGCCTTTGTCACAAGACGCACCGTCCCCGTTACGCTCCGATTGCCCGCGATCGTTTTGCCCGTGATGCGCGATCCCTCCTTGATCCCCTGCACCTGCTCCTCACTGACGTAGATGTCGTAGTAGCTGCGGCTGCTCTCAAGGAGCACGACGGGGCTCGACGGGGACACCATCTCGCCCTCCTTGGCGAGGATTTTCAGCACTTTTCCGTCTTCGGGAGCACGCAGGATAAGGCGCTCACGCGCTACCTCGAGTTCCTTTTTCTGTACGAGAAGCGCATCGCGCTGTGCCTCAAGCGCGGCAATGTCATTCGTCATATTTGCCGCAGCCGCGCGTGCCTGTTCGATCGTCGGCAGGGTAAGCGACTCCGTGTAGCCTGTATCGACCGCACCGCCGAGGAGGCGGGCAAGCCCCTCCTCCTGCTGGCGCGTTGCTGCTGCGGCAACCGATACACGCATCTCTGCGTTGTCCAAAGCCTCCTTCGACACGGCCCCCTCTGTATAGAGCACCGTCATGCGCTCGTAGTCGCGCTCACTGTTGCGCTGTGTCGCACGCGCAGAGTCGACCACCGCACGCTGGGCATCGATCTGACGAAAGGTCTGCGTCTCATTTGTCCCAACCTGCTGCATGGAAATCCCCATCGACGTACTTCTCCCCGCGATCTGTGCCTCGATCTGCGCAAGCTGCGCGTCGATGCGTGCGAGCGCGAGCGTGTTGTCCGTCGCGTCGAGTTCCATGATGATATCGCCCGCCTTCACATCGTCGCCCTCCTGCACCGCCTCGCGGACGAGGCGTCCGCTCACCGAGTCGAACGACATCTTCACCTGCTCTGCGGTGAGAAGCCCCTCCTTCTGGCGGACGGCAAGCACAACGGCATCATTGCCCGTATACATGAGCACAAGCCCCGCAATGATAAATAACACGATGAACGCAATACCGACACGCTTCGCCCTGTTCTTAGGATCCATACATATCACCCTTTTTCTTTCAAAAAAAAAGCGCCGCACCTGTGAGGTGCGACGCTGAGGTCTCCCTTACTCCGCTGTGAACGGAAGAAGCGCAATATTGCGCGCGCGCTTGATCGCAAGCGTCACCTGACGCTGATGCTTTGCGCAGTTGCCGGAAATACGACGCGGCAGAATCTTGCCGCGCTCCGTCGTGAAACGGCGCAGCTTTGCTGCGTCCTTGTAGTCGATGTGATCCACCTTGTCCACGCAGAACGAGCAGACCTTACGACGAGGCTTGCGGCCTCGATCTCGTTTCATCATTTCGCTGTCCCTCCTTATTACGGGATGTACTGAGCGTCACTCACTCAGAATGGAATGTCGTCGTCAGGAATCACGGGACCCATCATATCCGGTGTACCGCCCGCTGCGGGTGCGGCTCCGCGCCCCATCGGTGCGTCATAGCCCCCCGAGGAGCCCCCGGCATTCTTGGAATCAAGAAACTCGACATTGTCTGCCACGACATCCGTCGCATACTTGCGCTGTCCGTCATTGCCGTCGTAGCTGCGCACCTGGATGCGCCCCTCGACACCGATGCGACGCCCCTTCGTCAGATTGTTTCCGCAGATCTCAGCCAGTTTTTCCCAGCAAGTAACGGGGATGAAATCTGCCGTCTGCTGTCCTTCCTGCTGCGCTGCCCGCGAGAAACGCCGATCCACCGCAATCGTAAAGCGGCAGAAAGCCTTTCCGCTCTGTGTGTAGCGAATCTCCGGATCGCGCGCAAGGCGGCCGATCAATATGACTCTGTTCATCGGTTTCTCTCTCCTGCA
>CALJPB010000301.1 GCA_937981305.1 uncultured Selenomonas sp. | reverse complement strand
TTCTTCACCGTATCCTTCCACGTCTTCTGCTCGGGGTTGGCACTCTCCCCACAGAGCTCGCCGAAAGTTTTCAGCGCTTCCTTCTGCTTCGACGTGAGCTTCTGTGGCGTCAGAACTTTGACGCGCACATGCTGGTCGCCGCGTCCCGTGCCTCTCAAGTGCGGGATGCCCTTGCCGCGCATGCGGAGAACCGTGCCCGATTGGATGCCCGCGGGAATCTTGAGTTCCGCCTTGCCGTCGATGGTCGGCACCTCGATCGTATCGCCGAGCGCCGCCTGCACGAAGGAGATCGGCACCTCGCTGATGACGTCCGCGCCGCTCCTCTTGAACAGCTTGTGATGCTTCACATAGATATAGACGTAGAGATCGCCGTTCGGACCGCCGCGCTGCCCCGCTTCGCCGCCGCCCGAGATGCGCACGCGCTGCCCCTCGTCGATGCCCGCAGGGATCTTGACCTCGATCTTGCGGTTGACGCGCGTGTGACCCGTGCCGCCGCACTTCTTGCACGGATTCTTGACGACCTGCCCCGTGCCGCCGCAGCGGCTGCACGGACGCGAGGTCATGAAATTGCCGAGCGGCGTGCGCTGCGCCTTCTGCACTTGCCCCGTGCCGTGGCAGTCGGGACACGTCTCGGGCTTCGTGCCCTCGGCTGCGCCCGTGCCGTGACACGCATCACAATTCTCCGTGCGCGGAACCGTCAGCTCGACCTCCTTGCCGAACGCCGCTTCTTCGAAGGTAATCTCCAAGTCATAGCGCAGGTCGTTGCCCGGCTCAGGGCCTTTCGGCCCGCGACGACGACCGCCGCCGCCGAAGAAGGCGTCCATGATGTCGTCCATGCCGAAGCCGCCCATGCCGCCGCCAAAGCCGCCGAAGCCGCCGCCGAAACCGCCGAAGCCCCCTGCGCCTCCTGCACCGCCGCCCGCACCGTCAAACGCCGCGTGGCCAAACTGATCGTACGTCGATTTCTTCTGCGGATCGGAGAGGACTTGATAGGCCTCGTTGACCTCCTTGAACTTCTCGGCAGCTTCCTTCGGATTGTCGCGGTTCAAATCGGGATGGTACTTGCGCGCCATCTTCTTGAACGCCTTCTTGATGTCCGCATCCGAAGCGCCTTTGGAGAGGCCGAGCACCTCATAGTAATCGCGTTTCTCGCTCACAATAAACACCTCACAGCGCCCAGTGCGCCTGTCCTTTATCGTCAAAAGAGTGCGGAGCATGAACTCCACGCTCCACACTCTCCGTCACTTCTTGCGCTTATTTCTTGTCGTCCTTGACTTCCGTGTACTCGGCGTCGACGACGTTGTCGTCCTCGCTCTTCGCGCCCGCGTCCGCCGCACCTGCACCGGGAGCTGCGCCCGCGCCTGCTGCAGCCTCAGGGCCGCCCGCCTGCTGGTACGCTGCCGCGCTCATCTCATAGAGCGGCTTTTCCAGCTCTTCCGTCGCCTTCTTGATGGCGTCCGTGTCCGTGCCCTTCAGAGCTTCCTTGACCTTGTCGGCCGCCGCCTGCACTTCGTCCGCCTTCGCCTTGTCGACCTTGTCGCCGAGATCCTTGATCGCCTTCTCCGCCTGATAGACAGCCGAATCAGCACGGTTTCTGACCTCCACGGTCTCCTTCTGCTTCTTGTCCTCGGCCTCATGCGCCTGAGCTTCCTTGACCATGCGGTCGATGTCGTCCTTGCTCATGCCGCTGTCGGACTGGATCGTGATCTTCTGCTCCTTGCCCGTGCCGAGATCCTTCGCCGACACGTTGACGATGCCGTTTGCATCGATGTCGAACTTGACTTCGATCTGCGGTACGCCGCGCGGTGCGGGCGGGATGTCCGTGAGCTGGAATCTGCCGAGCGTCTTGTTGCCCGCCGCCATCTCGCGCTCGCCCTGCAGGACGTGGATCTCAACGCCCGGCTGATTGTCCGCCGCCGTGGAGAACACCTGACTCTTCGAGGTCGGGATGGTCGTGTTGCGGTCGATGATCTTTGTGCAGACACCGCCGAGGGTCTCGATGCCGAGCGAGAGCGGGGTGACATCGAGAAGGAGCACGTCCTTGACCTCGCCGACGAGCACGCCGCCCTGGATCGCCGCGCCGATGGACACGCACTCATCGGGGTTCACGCCCTTCGAAGGCTCCTTGCCAAGGATCTTGCGAATTGCCTCCTGCACGGCAGGAATACGGGACGAACCGCCAACGAGGATGATCTTGTCGATGTCGCTGCCCGAAAGCCCTGCATCCTCCATTGCCTTGCGCGTCGGAACCATCGTACGCTCCACAAGATCCGCCGTCAGCTCGTCAAACTTCGCACGCGAGAGTGTAAGGTCGAGATGCTTCGGGCCTGTCGCATCCGCCGTAATGAACGGCAGGTTGATGTTCGTCTGGCTCATGCTCGAAAGCTCGATCTTCGCCTTCTCCGCCGCCTCGATGAGACGCTGTGCGCTCATCTTGTCCTGCGAGAGGTCGATGCCGTTCTCCTTCTTGAACTGCTCGACCATCCAGTCCATGACCTTCTTGTCGAAATCGTCGCCGCCGAGCACCGTGTCGCCGTTCGTCGCCTTGACCTCGAACACGCCCTCGCTGAGTTCGAGAATGGAGACATCGAACGTGCCGCCGCCGAGGTCGAATACGAGCACCGTCTCGTCCTGATCCTTGTCAAGACCGTACGCGAGTGCCGCCGCCGTCGGCTCGTTGATGATGCGCAGAACCTCAAGTCCTGCAATCTTGCCCGCATCCTTCGTCGCCTGACGCTGGCTGTCGTTGAAGTACGCAGGGACGGTGATAACCGCCTGCGAAACGGTCTCGCCGAGATATGCCTCCGCGTCGCTCTTGAGCTTCTGCAGGATCATCGCAGAGATCTCGGGCGGCGTGTAGTTCTTGCCGTCGATGGTCACATGATAGTTGCCCTCGCCCATGTGACGCTTGATGGACGAGATTGTGCGGTCAGGATTCGAGACCGCCTGGTTCTTCGCGAGACGTCCGACAAGACGCTGCCCATCCTTCGTAAAGCCCACAACAGACGGCGTGATGCGGCTGCCCTCAGGGTTTGTGATAACGACGGGCTCGCCGCCCTCCATGACGGAGACAACAGAGTTCGTCGTTCCAAGGTCGATACCAATTACTTTAGCCATTTTATATTCCTCCAAAATCTTAATCGATGTTATTCTCTTAGTTCCCGGCTACCTGCACCATCGCGGGGCGGATGACCCTGCCCTTTGCCTGATAGCCCTTCTGCAAGACCTGTGTGATCGTGCCGTCCTCCACATCGGGATTTTCGACACGCATGACCGCCTGATGTACGTTCGGGTCGAAGGGCTTCCCCTCCGCCTCGATGTGCTCAAGCCCATGCTTTTCCATCACCTCGCGGAGCTGCGTAAAGATCATCTCCACGCCCTTTTGGAACGCCTCGCCGTCCGTCTGCTCCACCGCCATCGCCCGCTCGAAGTTGTCGAGCAGCGGCAGGAGATCTGTGAGCAGGTTCTGCGTGATGACAGCGGCAAGTTCCTCCTTCTCCTTCGCCGTACGGCGGCGGAAGTTCTCAAAGTCCGCCTGAAGGCGAAGGATGCGGTCGCCCTTTTCCTTCAGTTCCGCTTCGAGCGCGGCAGCCTTGTCCTCCTGCACGGGGGCATCCTCCACGGTCACATCTGCGGGGGCATCCTCCGTGTCCGTCACTTCCTCCACGGGCTGCTCCTGTGCGGTCATCTCTTCCTTTTCCTGCAAGCCGTTCACCTCTCCTACCATTTCAGCTGATAGATCATCTCTGTTAGATTCGTGTTCACATAGTCGAGTATGCGCATCGCCTTCGCGTATTCCATGCGCGTCGGACCAAGCACGGCAATCGTCCCGAGCAGCCTGCCGTCGACATGATACGTCGCCGTGATAAAACTGCTGTCCCAGAACGTACTGTTCGTGTTCTCACGCCCGATCGTAACCTCAAGCCCCTCACCCGCATGGGTGTGCAGGATGTCCTTGACGAGATCCTCACGCTCGAGCACGAGCAGCATCGCACGGACGCGATCGAGATCCTGAAACTCTGGATTGCCCAGAAGCTGCGCCGTCCCGCCGAGGTAGAGCCGATCCTCCGACCGCCCCTCAAGCGCGCGGTGCATGACCTCCACGGCAGCAACGAAAATGGATTCGTCGCCGATGGCATCGCGCACGCGGCGCATATCCGTCTTTGTCACATCGCTGAGTGCCTTGCCCGAGAGCGTCATATTGACCGCCCCCGCCATGCGCTGAAAGTCCGCGAATGTTGCACCGTCCGGAATCTCGACGATGCGGTTCTCCACGAAGCCCGCATCCGTCATGAGCACGGCAATCGCGTGCGTCATATCGAGAGGCAGAAACTGCAGCATACGGAATGTGGACTGTGCCGCCTGCGGTGCAAGCACAAGTGAAACATTGTGCGTCACATCCGCAATCAGCCGCGCCGTCTCCTGAAAGACCTCGTCAAGGCGACGCACGCGCCTGTGATACCAGTCGTGAATCTTTTTCTTCTCGGCATCCGTCACAGGCGCGACGGGTTGAAGCCCGTCGACGTAATACCGATAGCCCTTCGACGACGGAATGCGTCCGGCGGATGTATGTGGATGTTCGAGATAACCGAGCATCTCGAGATCCGCCATCTCATTCCGAATGGTGGCAGGGCTGATGCCGAGATTGTATTTCTTCGCAAGGGTGCGCGACCCGACCGGCTCTGCCGATGCGATATAGTCATCGACGACCGCCCACAGGATCTGACTCTTGCGTGCGTCCAGATCGTCCGACATTCACCCCTCTCCTCTCCTTTCAATACGTTTCAATCGCTGTTAGCACTCTATAAAGTTGAGTGCTAATCAAAATCTATATTGAATATACACGGGAAAAAGCAAAAAGTCAAGAGCAAAATGACAAAAAGTCAAAATGATTTTAGAAAAAGAGGCTACTGCACGAGTTTTTCTCTCGTACAGCAGCCTCTCTTATCGTTTTATGCCCCTGCCGTCTGTCCGTCAAGTATCTTAAAGATATAGACAGCACGAATCTCCACGGGCGTTACACCGAGATCCTCGATTGACGTGAGAAGTCCCGAGGCGAGCACAGCACGCTCCACCTTGCGATCCTCGCTTGTGATGATTGTGAGCGCCGCATCGTCCTTTGGATAGAGCGTTACAATCCCGTTGCCAAACGTCACTTCAAAAGAACCGTTCTGCGTCTGATAGAGGAAGCTGAGTGCCTGCTCCGACGTATTGCGGATTTCCTTCGGGTCCGGGATGTCAACCTTCTTCGAGGCGGGCGTGATCGCCAGTTTCTCCGGCGCGTAGTTGATCGTATAGATGCCGTCGAGATCGCGCGAACCGCCGTCCGTAAAGAGCACGGGGACCGCCTCGGACGTATTGCCCGGAATCGCCTCGCGGTGAATGCCGTAAGAACCGCGCGTGCTGCCGATGTCAAAACCAAACGACCCGTCCTTGTTCTCAACAAAAGCGTGTGACTCGGATACACCGGAGGACGTAACGACAACGCGGTTCGTCCAGGAGGTCTGCACCATGTCCCGTGGCATATTGACGGTCACACCGTCGGCGAAGGTCGTATCCTGCGGCGTTCCCGTAGAGGATATACCTGCTGTTACGGAGTTTCCTGTCGTGCCGCTGCCCGCTTCACCGTTGCCGGATGTGCTGACACCGGTACCACTTCCTGCGTTCCCACCGGTATTTGAGTTACCGACAGAGCCTGAACTCCGTCCCGCGCCGCCGACGGTGCTGCCTCCTGCGCTGCCGCCCGCAGATGAGCCGCCAATCCCCGACGCAGTACTCGGAATGCCCGTATGTCTGCCGGTAAGACCTGCCACAATCTGCGATACAGAAGAGTTCCCCGTCGTCACAGCCCTGCCCTCAGGCGTACTCATATCGAAGCCGCGCATCTGTATCGTGAGACTCCCGGGCGCATAGCGGAATTGATAATTCGCAAACGCCGAAGCCCCCGTATACCCGGCGGCAACAGAAGCGGGATCGACGTGGATCACGCCCGCATACGTCCCCCCCGGCGTCGTCGCCGTCATGCCGGGATCGTAATTGGCACGAATTCCGGCGACTGCATCACCTGCGAGAAGTCCGCGCCACGAGGAACGGTCTCCGCGCTCAATCGTATACGCCGTCACGACGGGATTCGGCGCACCATAGTCACGCGTAACATTCCCTGCTGTCACAAGAACCTCGCGCGGCGTGATTCCAAATGTGCCGTCCGCATAGTGGATGTTGTAGTTGGCATCCGTGCCGTGCGAGAACTGCGCGGCGGAGGGACGCGTCCAGAGCCCCGCCGTCCCCGCATCCGTCGTGACCGTCGCCGTCGGGTCGATGGTCTCCGTAATGGAGGAGACTGCATCGCCGTTCACAAGTCCCGTCGTCGCATCTGCCGCACGCACGTTGAGACGGTTCGTCCCGTTCACATACTGCGCCGTCGCGTTATCCGCGCCGTACACACGCGTCTTGTCGCCCCCCTTGATATAGAGGTCGCGCTTCGTGACGGCAAAGCCGCCGTCCGCATAGCTGATGTTGTAGTTCGATGCCTTGCCTGTACCAAAGCGTGCATTGGTGATGGATGTCTTGATGCCCGTCGCATTGACGTTCGTCGTACGCGTCGCATTCGTCGACTCCGTGACATCAGCGACCGTATCGCCATTGACAAGCCCCGTTGTCGCGGTCGCGGCATCGGCACGGAACTTCGTCGTGCCGCCCGTATAGGTCGCGGTGCTGTTCTCCGTGCCGTAGATGCGCGTCTTGTCGCCCGCATGGAGCGTCAGATCGCGTTTCGTAATGGCAAAGCTGCCATCGTCATAGGTGATATCGTAGTTATTAGCATTTCCTACGCCAAAAACAGCACTGCCGATCATCGTCTTAAGCCCTGCCGTTCCCGCGTCCGTCGTAACGGTCGCACGCGAATCAATCGTCTCCGTGACACTCGAAATACTGTCGCCATTGACAAGATTGCCCTGCTTCACGCGGAACAGATTCGTCCCGTTTACATAGTTCGCGGTGCTGTTCGCCGTGCCGTAGATGCGGCTCTTGTCGCCTGCGACGAGCGTCA
>CALJPB010000300.1 GCA_937981305.1 uncultured Selenomonas sp. | reverse complement strand
CATATTCTCCACCGTAATCCCCGGAATCTCCTCCGGCGTCTGGAACGCGAGGAAAAGACCGCGCCGCGCACGCTCGAACGCGCGCAGCTCGCCGATATCCTCCCCTTCGAGGACGAGACTGCCGCCCGTCATCTCATACTTCGGATGTCCCATGATGACATTCATCAGCGTCGACTTGCCCGAGCCGTTCGGCCCAAGGATAACGTGCACCTCGCCCTTGCGAACGGTGAGATTCAGCCCCTTTAGAATCTCCTTGCCCTCCACGCCCGCGTGAAGCTCCTTTATTTGCAGCAATACATCTGCCATAGTAAACTCTCCTTAAAATACGCTTAGTTTAATCCTTACAAAAATACTCGGGATTGACGTTTTCATCATTGTAGGTGCTTTCATATAAAAAGTCAATAACCTAAGACACGATCTATAAACAAAACAAATAATTGAGATTCCTTTTCACAAAAAAAGGACTGTTGCAGGAGATACTCTCTCCATACAATAGTCCCTTTACATCGTTCAAGGCGCCCTCCCACCGCAAGTGGTTTTCCTTCTCTGCTATGACGAAGCAGGCTTTTAGTTTCCGACAATCCCGCTCTATTAGCTTCCCCCGCCACAGCGGGGGAAGTGGCGAGCAACGCGAGCCGATAGGGGCGCTCCTTAATTCAATTCCTTAAAATGCTTCCTCAAAATCCGCTTTCCAATATGGACGCCGATAAAGCCCCCGAGAAAGGCAATCCCCATGCCGACAACAAGGAAGATCCCTGTGCTGTGCTCGACGAACTTCTGAATCCGCTCCATATCCATACCCGCCTCCTGCCAGCGAACCATCTCCTGCTCGAGGAAGAAGAGGAGTGGGATTGCGCCGCCAAAGACGTACGCCGCCTGTATCAGCCCATAGCCCGCCGCGAGCAGGGGCACACGTTGCCCAACCTGCCGAACGAGCACGTCCACGACGAATGCGACCGCTGTCACCGAGCCGACGAAGGGCACATACATCATCCCCGAGAATCCGGCAAAGAGTGCCGTACTGATCGCAACAAAAAGGGTAATCGCACCGAACTTCGGAATCTTCTTCACGACGAACAGGAACACCGTACCGAGCAGCACGCCGATGAGCGCAGGACTCAGCGCGTGCATCGCGGGCGAGAGCAGCACCGTCAGCGCACCGATGCCGAGCACGAGCACGCCGTACAGCGCCGAGAGTATACCGATCAGGACAAAGTCGCTGATTTTCCAAGCATTCATGATGTTTTTCCTCCAATGGATCGTTATCTGATACGCTCACGGAAGAGCCGCTCAAGTACGGCTGCATCCCGCAGTGCAAAATCCTCTGCAATCCGCCCATCCTCGAGGAGAATGACGCGATTGCACGAATTCATGATGAACTCGTAGTCATGCGTAATGATGATAGCGGCACTCTCCGCCCCCGCAAATTCATCAATGAGCATGCAGACCGTCCGCATATTGGCATAGTCCAGCCCGCTCGTCGGCTCATCAAAAATGCCGATGCGCTTGTGCAGGAGACAAGCGGCGGCAATCACGAGCCGCTGCTTCTGCCCCATCGACAGCCGCATCGGATGCTCGTCAATCAGCGGCAGCAGACGGAACTGCGCAAGCACCGTACGAATACGCGCATCGATGTCCTCCGCCTCCTCATTTCCGAGCAAGAGATCATTATATAGGCTTGAGCCGAAGATCTGAAAATCCACATTCTGCATCACATAGCTGACCGCCGTATAGCGTTTGCGTGCGGCAAGGAACTCCCCGCCGACAGAGAGACGACCGCCGCGCTCCCGCAGCAGCCCGCAGATGATTTTCGCGAGCGTACTCTTGCCGCAGCCGTTATGCCCGAGGAGTGCGATGCGGTCGCCCGCACGCACGGAGAGCGAAACATCACGCAGGACATCCTGCCCGCGCACATAACCAAACGAAATATGTTCGAGTGACAGCAGCTCTGCACCGCCCATCGCAGGAGCATCGTCCTCACACGCCGCATACGTATGGAAAAGGTCAAAGCCGCGTATGCCAAACGCGTTCAGTGCCTTGTTGTTGAGTGCATTCATCTCCGCACCGCGATAGCGGCGCACAATCGTCCCCTGCTCCATTATGATGAGTTGGTCGCATACGCCGTGCAGATAGTAGAGACGGTGCTCTGCCACCACAATCGTATAACCGCGCTCCTTCAACTCCTCAATCGTACGGCGGAGAAGTGTGATCGACGGATAGTCCAGATTTGCCGACGGCTCGTCCAGCAGCAGGATCTTGCACTCCAGCATCAGTGCCGAGGCAATCGCAATCTTCTGCTTCTCCCCGCCCGACAGCTCCGAGAACTTCCGTCCAAGAAAACGCTCAAGCGAAAGCATTTCCACCACCGAGCGCAGCCGCCGCTCGATCTCATCGCGCGGCACACCGAAGTTTTCACAGCCAAACACGAGGTCGGACAGCACATCGAGCGTAAAGAACTGATTGTCGGGATTCTGGAACACCGTCGCCGCAGTCCGCGAAATATCCCCAATGCGGAGATTCTGCACATCCTGTCCGGCGAGGAGAACCTTCCCCTCCGCCGTGCCCTCGTAGAAGCCGGGACAGAGACCGTTGATGCGGCGCAGGAGCGTTGACTTCCCGCAGCCGCTCTCCCCCGCAATCACAATCACCTCACCCGCCCCTGCCGTGCAGGAGTTCCCACCGATGCTCCGCTGCGCCCTGTCCTGATATTGAAAGCCTACATTCTGTAACTCAATCATAG
Source organism: uncultured Selenomonas sp. (assembly GCA_937981305.1). Classification (GTDB taxonomy): domain Bacteria; phylum Bacillota; class Negativicutes; order Selenomonadales; family Selenomonadaceae; genus Centipeda. Next base: position 880 of record CALJPB010000300.1, on the reverse strand, counting down.
CGCACATCCTCAAACAACGGTAAGACAGAGCGCAAAGGCAAGCGGCGCAAGGAAGATCATCGCCCAATCCTTGCCGCTCATGCGGACATCGAAATAGGATGTGCGCGTCCCGCTGTATTCATAGCCCTTGACGAGCGCCGCGCCCGAGAACTCCTCCGTGATCTTCTCACTGCGGAACAGCATCGGCACAACGAAATACTCGATTGCCTTCATCGGATGACGCACGACATAGCCGAGCGACACAGGAATCCCCTTGAGACGCATTGCGTCCACAATCACGCGAAAATCGTCCTTCATCGCCGGCAGATAGCGGATCATCACCACAATGCTGAGAATGATGCCCCGATGCAGACGCAAACGTGAGAGTGCCGTCGTGATCTCCGCGATATTCGTGCTACGCTTGATGGCGATACCGAGCACGACGAACGGATAAATGCGCAGTGCGATAAAGGCAATCAGCTGGGGCACGAAAATCAGTCCACGCGGCAAATCCGTGCCGCGCAGCAGCTCCGCCCCATATTGGAGCACAAGCAGCGCGAGAAATCCGAGGATAAACTTCACCGTCTGCGCCATACTTCCAATCGTCGCAAAGACAAGAATTGAGAGTACAAAGGACAGAATCAGCACCTCCTGCCGCCCCGAAAAGATCAGAACGCACATGAGAAGCAGATTCAGATATAACATCGTCCGAAAATCGAACAGCTTTGATGACGTGGTCAGTATGCTCACCTTCCTCTTTTCGTTTGTGAATAATAAAATGAGATCGTTCACAAACGATCTCATTTTATCAGTATTCTTCTTCAATAGCAACTATGATTTTCAATTTAAGGAAAAGAAAAAGCCCGTGAAATATCACGAGCTTTTCTTTTGCGGCAACTAC
>CALJPB010000299.1 GCA_937981305.1 uncultured Selenomonas sp. | reverse complement strand
CGATGAGAGTATGGGCACTATTTAGTCCGACTTCCAACATTAGTCTCTGATTTGTCGCCCCGAACCATTCCGTCCAGCCGGCGCGGTTGTTTATGAGAAACAGCCTGAAATAAAGCGCTTGGGCTACGGGCGGGACTAATCCCACGCTAGAATCAGAGTAAGATTTTAGAAGCGTCATATACTGCCGCATATGTTCACCTCCCTAGAAGGGTCTATGCCGTCTTCCGACGCGTCCGGCTTCGAGATCCTCCCCCAACTGAACCGCCTCACGATATAGATCATTCGCGTAGACACCGATTACACGCTCGAACTCGTATGCGATCTTTGCAACCTCATTGACACAAGCCCTTGCATCAACATAGATTTCGCTTGCCGTGAATCGAATAACGATCATATTCTTTGTCATGAGAAAACGCTCTCTGGCGTAATCATTGATGCGCTGTGCTTTTGTCTTATGCGTCTCGTGTCCATCAATCTCTATGGCAATCTTGGTTTTTGTCGGGAATGGATAATCAATGACAAAATCAACGATGTATCCACCGCACGGAACTTGTTCGTGTATCGGAGGTGGAATAATCCTCCGCCGCTTCATCCACTCACAATATTCCATCCACGCGTCATAGAACCGCGCTTCTATTTCATTCACAATCCTCACTCCCTTCGACGCTTTCTACCCAATCCACAACACCGTCGCGCACGAGCTTCCCGATCTCTTCAAACGACCAAATCACAGGCTCATCCTTCGCATCCCACGCCTTCGGATCCATGCGACAGCGACACGAGATAACAAGTTCATTCTCGTGCGTCCCACGATACGGATTCACAACGAGCAACAGGCTCGCTATGGATTGATGTGCCCTGCTGAACCCGATCCGCTTTGTGTAAATCATCCATCCTTTGGCGCTTGTCGTTCCCGTCTTCTCAAACCCGTATTCCGTCAGCCGCTCCAAATCATTGACCACAAACAAATCTCTCACCTCCTGCTTTTCTTCCGCAGACCGTACACATCCGCGATCCGTTCATCGATCTTCACCGGCTCGAGGATGTACCGCCGTAAAAAGTCCTCCTGCCCGATGCTGTGTATCTCCGTATGGTGCTCCCTGCAAAGAGGAAGCGCACGCATCCCGATGTGACATATCTCTTTGCGGTTGCGCCCCATGCCGACCACGCTGCCGTTGCAGTGGTGCAGTTCCGCTTTTCTTCCACACACCGCGCACCGCTTATTCATGAGGCACGCCCACACATAGCGCGGAATGTCCTCTGAGAGCTGATACAGAGGCTCTCCTACGTCAACTCCATGCAGGAGGCAGAAATCGATGAGATACGTGATAAACAGCCGCGCGGTCGTCATGTCGCAGTTCGAGAGAGAGAACGACCGCCGCAGCGTTTCCGCTTCGCCCACAAACATGAGCTTTAGCATTTCCTTCATCGCCTCAACGGGCGTATACCCCCACCACGCGGCAATGTAGGAGATCAGCACATAGGCTTTTTTACGCTGATCTGCCGATATGTGACGCTTATCGACAAGCTCCACACCAACAGCGGATTGATACCCCTCCGGCTTTTTCTTGTCATGAGGGAACGGGACAACGACCGTAATGCCATCCTCCCGCTCCTCCACGACCTTACCGATAAGAACCATGCTCAGAAGGGAATGTCGTCGTCGCCGTAAAGCGGTGTGCCGTTTGTCGCGGTCTCAATGCACTTCTTCTCCGGCACAGGAATCGCCTCAATCCCCTCAATCGGAAGGAGCGCAATGCACTTCGTTGAGGTGCGAATCTGTCCGTTGTAGATGTATTCCTCCTCACGGAACTTGCCGCCAAAGAGTTTCCCGACAAGGCTCTGCTCATCCCAGTTCCACACATAGCCGGGATTGGATTTCTCGATATTCTCGAGCATCCCCTTGAACCGTCCCTGCTGCTGTCCTTCGGTGAGCTGGTAGTACATGCCGCCCCATTTCGCGTCAGCATTCCCCGCCTTGCGTCCCTCGTACTGCTTGCGGTAGTAGCCCGCATACTTGCCGCTCTCGATGTCAAAGGCAATCGTCAGCATCGCCGCTTTGCTCTTTGACTCCCCTTTCTGAACCTTCACGATGCGGCACTCATAGCCGCCCGGCGGCAAAGGAATGTATTCCCCTGTGATTGCGGGGGTCGTGTCCCAGTCACTTGGTTTCTGCATCATGTCAATCGTCCTCCTGTTTCATCCTTGCCGATGTTCCCATTCAGCATCTTTCTCAACAAGCGTCTGCATCAGCTTAAACACCTTGTCCTTGTGACGGGGTGCCATAATTTCAAAGCCGTCTGCATTCTCCTCAAACCCGCATACATATTTCGGAAATGCAGGTTGAAATGTTTTCGTCTGCGGATTTAGACGTACCCACGGTCGAATACGAAAGCGCCATTTCAGGGCATCATATCCAATTTTCTTGAACAACCGTTTTTGCGCCTCTACCTCATTCGCGGCAATAATGCTTGGAAACTGCCACGCCCGCTGAGCAGAGTTCCAAATACGATAAATGATGCGCTTAGGACGTTTTGACTTCCGTTTCGCCATCATCGTCCTCCTCATACTTCTTCAGTGCCGCGATGACCGCAGCCATGTCATTTGGAATCTCCTTTTCGAAACAATCCATCGGACTTTTCGCCGTGGAGTGGTCTGCCTGTGTCACAAAGACGTGACGCCCATCCAGAGCCTTTGCCCAGAGCACCGTCGTGAATTTGGATTCAAGCACAATCTTGTCGAGCTTACGCCCGCCTGTCTTGACGTGTGTCCACTGGTAGCCCCTCTCGTCATGTTCCGTGAGTGAGTGCGCGATGAAGACGACGGTCAAATTCTCGCGCAAGAGGTGTGCATCCGATACGATGTTCCACACGCATTGCGCGAGGTCGACGAACTTATCGAATCCGCGTTCCTTCGCTCTGCGCATCTCATCATCCACCATGATTGTGGTAAGCCCATCAATAACGAGCGTGTCGAACTTATCTGCCCATTCTCCCTGCATCTTCTGATAGATAGCTTCGATGGTCGGGACGCTTGAGGTCTGCGTGTAGTTCTTCTTTGCACCGTTGTACTGCTTCTTCCAGCCCTTCCACGAGAGACCCTTACGATCAGCATCAACGATAAATGTGCGCTCGGGGTCGAGCGTGCGGAGCGACGTTGTCTTGCCGCTCCCGCTTTCCCCATACACCAGAATTGCTCTGCTCATTTCGCCACCTCCACATAAAAGCTCGGCGCACCCTGCGTGACGGTCATTCCCTCGATGATCTGACCGTCCGACGTGGCGACGCGTCCGTCCTTCATCTCCTTCAGGGTTTTCTTATAGTCGCCCCAACGCACGGTCTCTTTGACCGCCACGAACGAATCGTCATTCTCTTTGACAAAGGCAAGGAGGGCAGGGGTTGTCGCTTCGATCTTCTCATCCCCCATCTTCCATGTCTTACCACCCGCACGGAAGCCGATCACGCCCGAGGGCAGCTTCACGGACTTCTTCTTACCGTCCGTGATCTTCTCCACTGCCCACAGCTCAAGAAGTCCCTTGAGATAGAGGTCGTTACTCTCAAGTTCCGCCAGCGCGTCCGCCCGCCACTTCTCATAGCGTGCGGTCATCTGCTTGTATTGCTCGTCGATGAGGGCACGCGCCTTCTCGTTCTCTTCCATCTTCTCGAGGCACCACTCAGCACTTGCCTCATCCGTTACCGCAAACGGCTCCTTCTCTTCCTGATATGCTGCAATCTGCTCACTCATGATGCCAGCACCGCCTTTCGGAATACGTTGAAACTGCGCTGATGAGAGCTTGCGTGTTCCTTAACACACCGCTCGTACTTGTTGTAGTGAAGCATGGAATCAATCGTCACAAGCGCATCGCCGGAAAAACTATCCTTGTCAATGTAGGTCAGTTCGATGTGTGCCGAGCCCTTATAGCGTCGCATATCCGCCGAGAGGAGTGTCAGCCTCCCAAACGCTTCCTCAAGCTCCACGAGGGCTTTCAGTCCCTCAGGAAGCCGCTTCGGAATCTTCATCATCACCAATCCTCCTTGTCCATCTCATAGGCAGATGCACGAAACGCCGTTTCGTCGCCTTTCTCAAGGAGCTCTCCGCGCCCCATGTCCATTGCGATGATTTCGGCTTCATCTTCGCTTTCGGCAACGACCTCGATTGTTCCCTCAATCTCGAATGACACCTTATATTTCATTGCGTTTCCTCCGTTCCCGTGATATACTCACGGTGAAACCTTATTTCTCTGCGCCCTGTGCGGTTGCCGCCGCCTTGGGTGCTTTTTCTTTTGCACCGAAATTCCACAGTGGAATCATAAAACTCTCATCAGGAGAGCACGCTTCTCTGATATGGGCAGAGAAGATGAGCACTGCATCAATCAAACGCAGGAGCTTCTTATCGGATTGTTCTGCCGCACCAGCGATTGTCTTTGCCGCAGCGGTGACAACGTCATCCAAGCTCCCACATGTAAAGACGGAAGAATCGCCGCTGTTCACCCTTTTTGCAAAAATAAGAACCTCGTCGGATTCAATAGTCTTCGCCGCCCTATCAAACTCCTCTTTCGTCATTTCATCCCCTCCTCCATCTTCGCATTACGCGCCCACGCCGCCTTAGCCGCATCATCCGATGTATCGTAGAGCCGAATGTCCATCTCCTCCACGCCGTCCACGATGCGGAACACCCGCCACATCGGCAGGTTCTTCGTCACCAGTTCGCGCCGCGTCTGCCACTTCGTCATTTCGCTTCTCCTCCCATCTCATCCAGTTTCCTCTTGACCTGCTGTGCGGCAAAGAGCCCGTTCCCCGATGCCTGACGCACCCACGCCCCCCTTGACGGCGACCACTTGAACGCGTGGTACTTCAAGATGCTCCGCACGTCCTCATCCGGCTTTCCGTCAAAGATAAACTGCACGCGGTTATCCTCGACTTTCAGCTCGTATAAATCGGTCACGATGTGCTCGGGTTCTCGTGCGGAACGCTCTTCCAACTCCTTGATGCGGGCTTCGATGCGACGAATATTCGCCCCGTTGTTTGAGATTTGCCACGCAGGGAAGCCGACGCGCCCATACTTAGGTGTGCGCAGTGCTTCAATATCCTCTGTGGTATAGCCCATCTCTTTGAGTTTTTCATCTCCTTTCGCCGCATCCTTCATGCGGATTGCACGATTTGCGGCTTTCATACGCTCTTGTTTGACTTTCAGACGTTCCGCATCTTTTTTGAGTTTTTCGATTGCATCGGGATCGTCCGAACTGATACCGCCCGTTCCGACACGCGCCGCCTTCTGCTCGTAGTAGTCGGCTTTTTCGTTCAGCCGGAATGCTTTTTCAGAGGTTTTTTCAATCCGCGCCCGATATGCACGATCCCCCTTTTCGGAGTGGTGGCCGACGTGAATCGGCTGACCGAAGGGGATCGCATCGCTCATTTCTCGTACTCGCCGCCAACCTTCGCCGGATTCGGCACGTGCCTTTTCGGCACGCTCCAGATACCGCTCGCGACGTGCTTCCTGCCGCTCTTCATAGGTGTTCATTTCTGCTCCTCCTTCACGCGAACTCATACCAGACCATCTCGGGAGACTCCTCCCATCTCTGCGGGTTGGGGCTGTCCGTCGTACCCCAGCTGCGGAAAAGCACCGCTGCTCCCTGTGTCGTCTTGTAAACGACCTCGGCGGACTCGTTGTGGACAGCGCGCCCACAGTTGTGGTCGTCGTATCCCTCCCACTTTTCTCCTACCGCCGCCGCCCGCAATTCGGCGTAGTTGACTTCGACAGGCTCGCCGCACCTGTTGTAGCTGCTGCCTTGCAGCACGAATGCTGCAGCCTCTTTTTTTACATCCGTTTTCATTTCGTCTCCTCCTCACTCTTGACCCAGTAGGTCAGGGTCAACTTGTCCCCGGGGTAAATCTCCCCGCGCCGCTCCACAAGCATCGTATCCCCGGGGCGCACCGTGTAGACCTCCTCGACAAGGACGGCGTTTCCACCATCCGCGAACGGTTCGACCGTCGCCCCCGAGAGGAACGCCGCCGCAGCGATGAACGCCCCGCCAACGAGGGCCGCCCTCAAGAACTCACGCATCTCCTTCACCATCCTTCTGCGATCTGCTTACGCGGACGACCGCGCCGCATCTCCACCTTCGTGGCATTCTCAACCATCGCCGCCGCTCGCTTGAGGTCGCGGTGCGATGTTGCTACATCCTCAAGCCATTTCAGCAGTGCCAAGCGTGGAATCTTGACCGTTACTCCAATGCGAAACGCAGGAAAGTCACTGCGTTCGTTCAGTGAGGCATGTGCGAGAGCGCGGATCAGTTTGCCCCCGATTCCTGTATAGGCGACTGTCTCCTCAATGGTGAGTGCCGCCTTCTCCCATACGGGGATCTCTTTGGTTGCCATGACTTCACCTCCTCACTTGTGCTTCTCAAGGTAAATCTGCATCTCAGCCGCAATCGTCGCGAGGTTTCGCACTCCCGCAAGAACCGCCTCCATCTGCGGTACTTCATCTGCTGTGAGAACCCCATCCCGTGCAATGCTCAGAAGCACCTTGTCCGCCCCCTTGATCTCCTCAAGCGCATTCAAGCACTTCACCGTAATGCGATCCAACTCACTTGCCTCCGCCCGTGGTACGGTTCTCTGTCCAATCGGGCAACAGTGTGAGCAATGATAGTTCAGCAGTTCCGGCGCGTGATACGCGTCCGCCATGAGAAGCACTTCCTCGGGGTACGGGTTCAGCGTCCCGATCTCGATGCGTTGCAGTCGCTTTCGGTCGATGCCCGTCTCCTCGCTCGCGCCCTCGCGGCTGCTCATGCGCTCATTGCGCTCTGCAGCCGTCCTACGGGCTAAATAGTACCGATTGACCGCCGTGGACGGTGCAATCTTAGTCATGTTCTATCTCCCCTCTTTCCCTTACAATGGACTTATAAGGATTTCTTACACGTTTGCCGTCGTTGTTGCCCTCCTCTCCACCGTGGTATAATCACGATGAAAGGAGGCGATGATCGTGGCAACCATCCGAGTAGAAACAATCGACGGCGTTCATGAGTTCCGTCATGTCACCCGTATTTGGAATGACCAAGTACAAGGCGACCGCTTGAATGCACTGGAACTCATGTCGCAGGGGCACGTCGAAATCACTTATGACGGCAACCGTAAAGCTCTGATAGACTGCAACTCGATCCGAAGCATTACGTTTGCAGTTCCGTCGTAAGCCCTTCGAAAAGCAACTGTTCTGCACAGGCTTGGTCAACGAACACGGATTCAACAAAGTTTCCACCGACCAAGCGCCAGCCCCACACAATCTGACCAGATATGTGCATGGGGCTTTTTTGCATCCCATTCTGCAAATCCGGCTTCACGTTCAGACGTTCCGAAATATCTGCCAGATTGTAGAACGCATCACCATCTGCCGTATGAACCACTTGAAGCGGAACGTCGTGCAGTCGTTCAATTCTGACCTCCATCTCATCACCTCCTCTCTCTGTTGTTGCCCTCCTCTCCGCCGTGCTATACTTACGACGAAGGGAAGTGACCATCTTGATACCTGCCAATGGATTAACCGATTTCGACTATGAAATCCTTGAAAAAGTTTCCAAATATCCAACGATAGAGGAACGCTTGCTTATCGAATCTTTCCCAAAGCAAGCCGCTGCACAACTACGAATAACTTTCTTAAGCCAAAGCGACTATCGTGAAGTTCTTCACGGTCATCGTTTGCCAATCCCCGACACGTCATACATTGAACACATTTATGCACACATCCAAGACGAGAGCGGCGCAGACGATTCCGTATACACGGGAAAACTCCGTATTACGCCGCTTGGATTGAAAGTCCTCGAAGAATGGCGACTGCATGAAAACAAGCGTCGTTGGAAACTCTGGGAAGATCGGGCGTGGAAATTCATCTCTCTCCTTGCACTCATTGTGGCGATAATATCGCTATTGCAATCCCTGCACTGGATACACCTAGAGAAATCAGAGATATTATCAACGTCGCAAATTCAACAGGGTGCCGAAGACAACTCTTCCACACTGCCGCAGCAATCTCCCTGAATGAATGTGTGCGGCAGTAATCGTAGCAGTCCTTAAAAAAATCCTTCCAACCATATTCATACAAGCCCCTCACCTCCTCTCTCTGTTGTTGCCCTCCTCTCCACCGTGCTATACTGGATGGGAAAGGAGGTGTTAATATGACAAAGAATAAGTTGGATGCCATTTTCCAAGCCGTTCACAAAGAGATGCTTGAAGATCGATCTATTGAGCGGCTGATGGAAAAAATGAAAGAGGACGTTCATCAATGCGAAAATCCGCCTTCCATTGATACGATTGTCCCGCACATCGCCTTGATGACGATGGATTACAACAAAGAGTTCATGTACCGTGTGCTGCTCAAAGTCTTAGAGAGGGTTTGAGCAATCTTATCGACATCGGCTTCTTTGTTTCGCCGCCCCTCTATCTCCAGCAGCAGGGCGGCGATTTCTTTCGCCTCACCTTTGATGATGATTTCCATAGTCTCACCTTCTCTCTGTCCCGCTCACGGCTTCCTCCTTGCGGTACTCGTTAGGGCGGGTTCTCTATCCACTTAACAAGCGCTTGTATTTCCGTCATTTTGCTTCAAAAAATTAAGATCAATGTTGAGGAGTACAGAAAGACGCAAAAGCAACTTAAGGCTTGGAGTATAGCGTCCTCGCTCAACATCCGCATAATATGCTCTTGAAACTCCTACGGCATCGGCAATTTGATACTGCGTCATTCCAGATTCTTTCCTAGCCTCCTTAATAACGGTTTCGATTTGTCTCACGTACATCACCCCCTTTTTCTGTTTACTTGTATTTCCGTCTATATAGATTCTAGTGTATTTCCGTCATTTTGTCAATAGCATTTCCGTCAAAAATATTATATAATGAAAAAAGACGGAATGACCGCACATAAAGAGGTGGAGCAATGAGCATTGGCGAGAAAATCAAAGAAGCACGAAAAGCTGCCGGATTGACACAAATGGAACTTGCTAAAAAAACAAGATTATCTCGCTCCTATATCGGAGATATTGAAAAAGATAGGTATAATCCGAGCCTTTCAACATTGGAGTTAATCGCAAAGGCAACCGATACTTCTTTATCTGCATTAGTACGCAATGAAGAACAGTCAACCACTCCACCAGATCATTATGACACCACCTCCCACCACTCAAAACGCGACCTGAACGATCTCGCGAGATTTCTCAACAAGACGGAAGTCATGTTTGATGGCGATACATACAACCTCAGTGAAGAAGATCAACAAAAGTTGCGCAATGCTCTTGAGTTCGTCTTTTGGGATGCGAAAAGGCAAAATAAGCGGAAGAAGGATTGACCCACAAGACACAGGGAGGGAATATCGTATGAGTTTTAGCAAGAAGCACCTACGCGACATATCAAATAAAGAGGATTTCAGGCGATATCGCCGCGAAGTCTTTCATGACTACGCAGCGTATCTAAAAGATATGATTCGTAATAATTATGATCTCTCTGTAAAATTCATTATGTGGTTGAAGCAATACCTTACGTTCATCCGAAATGAAAGAACATTCAACGCTTCCTATCTTCCTCGGTTTCAACGCGGACAAATTGTGTTTATCAATCTCGGGTTTCGCATTGGGCATGAGCTTGGCGGTCCTCATTACGGTATTGTCCTCGATAATGACAATCGAAAGAAGGACGGGCTTATAACGATTGTTCCTATGATTTCCAAAAAGCTGCGCCATATAGAGCAAGGTGTTAAGCCTTGGGAATACGAACTGCCAATCCCCATTTCACAACTGATTATCCTGAAAGCGGCAAAGCAGCTTGACATATCCTTCGGCTCTCCTGTGCTGCATGATATTCTTGATAGCGTTCATAAACTTTCATCTATGGACGAACAAACACAGTTGAAACAAATCCCCGTGTTCTTGAAAGCGTTTGAACAGAAACTGCATCGGCGAATAGATCCTCTTATCACTTTTGCCGAAAAGATGAACAAGGGTTCGATCGTTGATACGCATCAAATTGTTACGGTCAGCAAGCAACGAATCATTACGCCGACGAAGAGGAACGACCATCTATATGATATTTGTATTCCACCTGACATCATGTCTGACATATGCAAAATGATTCACCAAAATTACATAGAAGCAGAACGCCTTGACAAACCATTCTAAAACGTGTAATATATGCGTACAGATTGGGCTTGACTCCCAAATAATACGAGAAATGTTACGGTGTAACACAAAAAGGCTTCTGCTTCGGCAGAGGTCTTTTTGTTATCTATAATCACCACCGCAAAAGAGGTGAAGCCGATGAACATTCCGCTCCGCGTCAAGAATCTTGTCAACAAATACCGCACAGGCGACCCGTTTCAGCTCGCGGGCGACCTCGGCATAACGATTGTACGCCTTCCCCTTCCCGATGACATACGGGGCTTTCTTGTCAATGTCCTTCGACGCAAATACATCGTTCTGAATGAAGACCTCTGCTATGCAGGGCAAAAGGTGACGGTCTGCCACGAACTCGGACACGCACGACTGCACGCAGGATACGGGTACTATCTCCACCCCGACCGCACCTATTACGTTCGCAGCCATCTGGAAGCCGAGGCGAACGAATACGCCGCGCATTTGCTTGCCTATTCCACTGACATTGACAGTGACGAGGTGACGCACATTATCAATCAACGCCAACCTGACCCTCACGAGGTGCATATGTTCTTGGGACGATTTATTGATACACAGATAGAGTAAGGATCTTGAAGGGAGTATTCATCATGGAAGAATTGACGGTAAAAGAACCCTGGTATACTAAAACATTCCTCATCTGCATTGTGATTGTTCTGTGCTCATGGATTCCGTTTGCATCATTGCTCGTGATTCCGCTCATCCTTCTCAAATCAAAGCACTTCTCCAATTTAGTTGACAAAACCACCCTGTTCATAAAAGACAAAATGTCTAATGAGCTTATCGCCCATCAAAATAAAATTCAAGCCCTAGATCAAACTATCTCAGAGAAAGATGCAGTTGTTCAGGACATCATCACAAAAGCTAACGAAAAAGCGCAAGGAACTCTTTCTAAAATACAAGAGGAAATAGCCGCGCTTGACCAGGAATTGAGAGAAAAGAAAGAATCCCTCATAGAGCTTGACGAGGAAATTCTTTTGCAGGAGTTCGCTCTATATAAGCCTCAATATGAATTTGCGAACTCTGACGAATACAAACGGGCACTCGATCAAATACGTGAGAAACAGAAGTTCTTGATAAAATCGAATTTGGCAGCCTCAGAGTATACGAATTGGACGGTCGACGGCAGTGTTGCAAAAGGTCGAAAAATGGTATCCGACATAAAAAAACTATTGCTCAGGGCTTTTAACGGTGAGTGTGAACATCTCACGAAGAATGTAAAATATAACAACTTTGATTCTTATAAAAAGAGAATTGAGAGCGCACGAACCGCTATATCAAGACTGGGAAAGACGGTAGGTGTAGCGATCTACGATGAGTACTACGACTTAAAGATACAAGAACTTCATCTTGCTTTTGAATATCAACAGAAAAAACAGGAAGAAAAAGAGAGACAGAAAGAAATTCGCGCACAAGAGCGCGAGGAAGCAAAACTGCAAAAAGAGATTGAAGAGGCTCGAAAAAAGATTGAAAAAGAAAAAAATCACTATGAGAACGCACTGGAAGCAGCACAAAATCAGTTAGCCACTACCGACAACGATGCTGAACGCGAAGAGCTGAATAAAAAGATTGCAGAAATAGAGAGCCGGATGACAGAGATTGATAAAAACCTGTCAGACATTGACTATCGTGAAGCAAACCAACGTGCAGGGTATGTTTATGTTATCTCTAACATAGGTTCTTTTGGTTCTGACATCTATAAGATTGGTATGACACGCCGTCTTGACCCAACTGAGCGTGTTGATGAGTTAGGGGACGCTTCCGTTCCATTCAACTTTGATATTCATGCGATGATTTTCAGTGACGATGCACCAAAACTTGAAACAGCGCTTCATCATGCCTTTGAAGACAAAAAACTGAATATGATAAATACGCGCAGAGAGTTCTTTCATGTATCACTCGATGAAATTGAACGTGTTGTAAAAGAAAATTTTGATGGCACGGTTGAGTTCGTAAAAATTCCAGATGCGGAGCAATATAGGGAAAGTAACAAACTACGCGAGGCAATCGCCGCACCAAAAGAACATGCTTGCAGTTTGCATAAAACGCAAAATGCAATGTGAGGATTCTTCACGGTGGTACAATGTTTTATACTTTCAAACATAGTGTTGAAAGTAAGAGGGAAGTCACATTCTATAATCATCCGTAGGAAAAGGAGCTAGTCATGATTATTCTGAAACACCCCGTTACGGGAGAAACAAAGAACTGCCCTACCGGCATCTCTTGGACGTGTCTCTTCCTCTCTTTCTTTGTCCCTCTCTGGAGACGTGACTGGAAATGGGGACTAGGAGGTCTCGCCGCCACCCTGCTCACCTTCCCAACCGGTCTCCCAATCGGTATCGCTGTAAACGCAATGCTCTTCTGGATGTATAACGACTTATTCATTACGCAAGCATACAAGAAGGGGTTTCGCCCCGTTGATGAAGCAGGGTCAGCAGAGATTGATAGCTTGCTAAAAAAATATAAGATAGAAAAACAGGACTAACCGCCTCTAATCTGACACGACTACACGGATTTTGTGTGCGGATCAAAGCCAATGTTTTTACCGTTCAAAAAATCTGTAACTTATTGATTTCATTGAATCCGTGAGACAGGATCAAATCCAACTATGTTGATTTCAACGTGTCGCAACTGCAATTTGCATAAGACGCAAAATACAACGAAAAATAAAGGTGTTCGTCGGACATCTTTATCCGATCAACATATCCCCCTACTTTACTTTTCTCCCGATTTATGTACTTATACTTGACTTATTTTGTCAAGTAAATGCACACTTTTCTAAAAAAAGTAAAGTGCGCAGCTGTAAAGAGATGCTTTACTGCTCAATGATTTGTCATCGCCGACAAACATCTCCGTTCATCGAACAGCACAAAAGCGGCGAACCCACTGCATCGGATTCGCCGCTTTCTTGTAAGTCGCAAAAGAACGCGGGTTTTATAATTGTTGTAGAGGAACTATCATGCCAACGAAACGCAAGGACGGGCGCTATCAGTCGAGCGTGACCGTCGAGAATCCCATCACGGGCGAACGGGTCAAGCGGTACATCTATGCCTACAGTCTACGCGACCTCGATGCAGAGCGCCGGCGCGTCCTCGCTGCGAACATCTCCGACTTCCTCGAAGTCGAGACGTTCCACCACTTTACCTCTGATTTTCTCAAGATGAAGCGTGACGTAGACAAACTAGAGGAATCAACGCTTACTCAGTACCGCCGTGTTTTCGAGCTGCACATTCTGCCGCAGATCCCCGAATCCATGAAAATTGCGGATGTGAAACCTGCTCTCATCAAAAAAATTCTGGCGAACATTTCGGGTGATAGTGCCCGCCTCATGGCGTACATTCTTCTGGACTCCATCTTCAAGGCGGCAAAGTTTGAACAACTTCTCGCAATTAACCCGATGGACTTCATCCGAAAACCGAAAGCCACGCCTACCCCTGCGGGCATTGTAACACCCGAAATCTATCACGCTCTCTTGGAGAAAATCAAGGGGACGCAGATAGAGTACATCTTTAAGTTTGCATGGGATACGGGACTACGGCGCGGCGAAATCATCGCACTGCGCTGGTCTGATTTCGAGCAGGAGACAGGGCGCATCCATGTGACAAAATCCCGCAAACGGGGGGAGCAGGAATACGAGGGTACACCGAAAACACAGAATAGTATTCGCATCGTCACGCTGACAAGTACGGCGAAGAAGAATCTCCTCGCATGGAAAAACCGCCTTGCAGAAGAACTCCTTGCGCTCGGCATCCGCCTGTCTGGCAACGACTATATCTTCCGTATGCCAAGCGATCCAACCCGCCCTATGTCGCTTGTGACGCTTACCGTTATCTTTTCCAAGCTCAAGCGGCAGCTCTGTCTTCCGCGCGATATACGATTCCATTCATTCCGCCATACGCACGCGACACTCCTCGCCGAGCAGGAGATCAGCGCGAAAAAGATACAGGTGCGCCTCGGTCATGCCTCCGCCTCCTTCACGATGGACAGATATGTGCATAACACAGATCAGATGCAGGATGGAATCGCGGAAGCCATCGATATGATCGGCGAAAAATACGGCCGATAAAAACGGTCAGGCTGTCAAAAAAGCTGTCAAAAAACATTTTTCCATTTTCCCGTTCCATACAAAAAGCCGATAACCCCTTGTAAAATCAAGGCTTTATCAGCCTTTGAATTTACGGAAAAATGCTCAAGGAACATAATATCTCATTATGAAAGAAATTCTCAGCAAGCTCCGCGCTCTCAAACGACGTGAGCGCATCTACGGTATACGCAATCCGCTCACGTATGACTTTCTCCATCACAACCTGCATCATCTGCACGTTCTGCTCTTTCACAGTGCGGATCAACAGGACTTTACGCGCGGTGCGATTGTGCGCCAGCTGCTTATCTTCATGCTGCCGATTCTGCTCTCGCAGCTGCTCCAACAATTTTACGCCATCGCAGACACCGCCCTCGTCGGACAGGCACTCGGCGCAGAGGCTCTGGCGGCGGTCGGTACGGCGAGCCTCATCCTCTCCGTCATGGTCAACTTCTTCATCGGATTCTCGGCGGGGCTCAGTGTCCTCGTCTCACATCTCTACGGGGAAAAACAGTATGACCGGCTGAGTGCGCTCGTACAGAGCATCTTCGCCACTGTCATCGCCTTTGCCGTACTCTTCACGGCGGCGGGCATCCTGCTGACCGAGCAGCTGCTCACGGCACTCTCCACGCCCACAGAACTCATCCCGCAGGCAAGCCTCTATCTGCGCATCGCCCTCGGCGGTATGCTCGCACAGCTCCTCTACAACACGGCGAGTGCCATTCTGCGCGCCCTTGGCAACACGACGAGTGCGCTGCACTATCTCGCTGCCGCTGTCGTGCTCAACATCGTCCTCGACGTGCTCCTCCTCTTCGTCATTCCCTACGGAATCGCGGGCGCCGCGATGGCAACCGTCGCGGCGCAGTACGTCTCTGCGCTCCTCGCCCTACACAAGCTCCTTTATCTGCGCGGCGCGTGGCAGCTGCGTCTGCATCGTCCCTTTTTCACCCCACGCCATCTCCTGCCCATTCTCGGCACGAGCATTCCGGCGGGACTGCAAGCGGTCTTTATGAGCATCTCGTCCCTCGTCATCCAGACCTACATCAACTCGTTCGGCTATGCAGCGATGGCGGGTATGACCGTCTACGCACGCATCGAGGGCTTCCTCTACTACCCCCTCTTTGCGTTCGGCATTGCACTCACGAGCTTCATTGGGCAGAATGTCGGTGCACACGATCTCGTACGCGTACGGGAGGGGCTGCGTCTGAGTCTTCGGATCGCGGCATTTGGTGCAATGGGCATGGCGCTCGCTGCAGGGCTTGCCGCGCCGATGCTTGTCCCCCTCTTTACCGACGATCCCGCCGTCATTGAGAATGCGCTCGATGCTGTTTACTATACGTTCCCGTTCTACTTCCTCTACGGCATCAACCAGATCTACATCGGCGCACTGCGCGGTCTCGGCGACACGCTCTATCCCATGCTGACCGCGCTCGCCGCCTACTGCGTGTTCCGCATCGCATGGTGCTATGCGTGGGACATCGTCGGCATCCACTCCATGCACATCGTCTACAATGCATATAATGTCAGCTTCCTCGTTATGGGAGCACTCCTCTATTGGGGATGCAGACGCGCACTGCGGCGCACCGATCAGATGCCAACACCATAAAAAGGTCTTACCACACGCACCGTCGCGTATGGTAAGACCTTTTTCTATCTGCTCCTTACGGTGTCGCGGGGGTCTCCTCGCTCACCGCGCTGCGGCAGATCATATCGCCGACGCGCAGATCATAAGTCAGAGCCTTCTTGTGGAGGGTCTCGGCGCGGGCAAAGTCCTCGGGCATCCCCTTGTCAAGCCCCTTCACAAAGCTCTCGTACGAGGCAATGGAGGCCTCCGTCGCCGCCTTCCGCTGTGCGGCAAGATACTGAGCGGCACGCGGAACTTCCACCGCATCCAGCTCGCGCTGATACTTTTTCAGCACAGGGATCATATCTTCCTGTAAAAGACTTATGAGGGCTTTGCGCCGTTCCGTCGTATAGGTGCTCCACGGTGTCTCCGTCAGGCTGCGGAACGTGCGCTGCGAGGAACGGAACACGCCGTTGTAGCGGTCAACGATCGGGCGGGTCGCCTCAATGTACCGCGAAATATCTGCGGTGGATGCCGTCTGAACCGCCTCAAGGTAGGCACGGTAGTTCACGACACGCACGATCTGCCAGCCCGTCTCCCGCTGCTCCATGCGCAGCTGCAGCGGAAACTCCAGTCCCGTGCCGCCGTCGCGCACCGTGATATTTGCCACAGCGCCGCTCCCGTCGCGCACGATCTCGTCCGCCTGAACGAACTCCGTATCGCGCAGATGGCTGCACTCCATCAGATACTCAAAATCAATGCCGAGCTGCCGCCCCTTGAGTTCATCCACACCCGTGGGCTCTGCCCACAGTCCCGTCTGCACGGCGTTCTCAATCGTACGCACAAGACCGCCCGCGACACTGCCCTTGACGCTCTCGTAGAACTTGCCGGAAGCACTGCGCTCCGCTGCCTTGAGGCTCGTATCGCGTGCGAAAAGGACATAGGTGAGATCGTCATAGCCGGCATCGGCAACCGCCGTGATGTCCACACGCCGCAGGAAAAGCTCCGTATCGTGCGAAGCAATCGCCTTCGCCGTCTGCTCCAAGGCATATGCGGGACGCTGAATGTAGTAGGCGAGATACCATGCAATCGCCAGAATCGTCAGCGCGATCACCGCCGCCGCCACCATAAATTTGCGCTGATGTGCTTTTCGCCGCCGTGCCAGACGTACACGCCACGCAAACTCATCCACCGGCATCGCCGCACCCCCTTCATGAAAATCACTGTCATTATACCATTGAAGGGCGTTTCGTTCAATCACCATACGCTCCGGCTTTTCACCAAAAAAGGAGACACCCATCGGATGTCTCCTTTTTCAGCGTCTACGCCCCGAGCACCTCGTCCATCGAGCGCTTCATGCGCTCAATGGCGATTTCGAGATCGTTTTTGCCGATGTTGAGCGGCGGGTTGAAGTAGAGAATGTCGCCGAGCGGGCGCAGCAGCAGCCCATGTTGCAGCGCACGGCGATAGATGGCGTAGCCGAGTCGTTTCTTGCCGGCAAAGGGACGCTTCTGTGCGCGATCCTCGACGAGCTCGACGGCGTGAATCAGTCCGATGTGACGGATCTCGCCGACGTTTGGATGTGCGCCGAACGCCTCTGTCATGCGCTCTGTCAGCCACGCGGCGGTATGCTCCGCCTGCTCCAATACATTTTCCTCGTCGAGGATGTCGACCACCGCGAGAGCAGCCGCACAGCCGAGCGGGTTGCCCGCATAGGTATGACTGTGCATGAACGCCTTGCCCTCGCTCCAGTCGGCGTAGAACGCCTCATAGATCTTTTCCTTGACGACGGTAATGGACATCGGCATATAGCCGCCCGTCAGCCCCTTTGAGAGGCACATGAGGTCGGGGGTAATGCCCGCACGCTCACACGCAAAAAGCCGTCCCGTACGCCCGAAGCCCGTCGCGATCTCGTCCGCGATAAGGAGCACATCATAGGTATCACAGAGCGCACGCAGTTTTCTGAGGTATTCCTCGGGGTAGATGCGCATCCCCGCACTCCCTTGGAGCAGCGGCTCGACAATCATTGCCGCCGTCTCCTTGCCATGCTCCGCGAATGCACGCTCCGCGTGCTCAATGCACGCGCAGTCACAGCTCCCGCGCTGTTTCCCGTACGGGCAGCGGTAGCAGTCGGGAGCCTCGACGTGGATGTTGTCCATCATCATGGGTTTGTACATCTCGGCAAAGAGATCCATGCTCCCAACCGAGAGTGCGCCGATGGTCTCGCCGTGATAGCCCTCCGAAAGGCACATAAAGCGGGTTTTCTCCGTGCGACCCGTCTGCTGACAGTATTGGAACGCCATCTTGAGCGCCGCCTCGACCGCAGAGGAGCCGTTGTCGTTGAAGTGAAACTTCGTCAGTCCCGCGGGCACGAGTGCCGCGAGCCGCTCGGCGAGTTCAATCGCGGGGCGATGGGAGAAATTCGCAAAGATGACGTGCTCGAGGCGGTCAAGCTGCTCCTTGATCCGTGCATTGATCTTTTCATTGGTATGCCCGAGGAGGTTCGCCCACCACGAACTCACGATGTCAAGGTACGAATGCCCATGCACATCGTAGAGCCACGCCCCCTTTGCATGGTCGATCACCATCGGCGGCAGTTCCTCGTAGTCCTTCATCTGTGCGCACGGATGCCAAATATGGCGCAGATCGCGCTCCTCAATGCTCGGCATAGCTCTCTCCTTCTCTCCCCATTCAGTCATACAGCGCGGCGAGTGCATCCGCCGCCATCGGCAGCTCCACAGCGTCATGCTCTACACAGGCAAGCACACGCACGCCCGTCAGTGCCTCAACCATCTTCGCATTGTCCTCCTGCATCGTACCGCCCGTCCAGTTGTTGAAAATAAAGCCCTTCAGCGGAATACCGCGCATCTTCAAATGCTCCGCCGTCAGCACAGCCGCATTGATCGTGCCGAGCCCCGCGTCCGCGACGACGAGCGCAGAGAGTCCGAGCCGCAGGACGAGATCGTCCAGAATGACGTGCTCCTCCTTGTCCCAGCGCAGGGGGCAGATGATGCCGCCGCTGCCCTCCACCGTCAGATAGTCCGTGCGTTGCTTCGCCGCATGGTAGTCCTGCTCCACCTTGTCGAAGTCCATCGGACGATCCTCGATCTGCGCGGCGAGATGGGGCGATACGGCATCGCGATAGATGTAGGAAACGGCGACATCCTGCGCCGCGAGATGCGCGACGCGTGCAACATGGAGCGCATCCCCCGGCAGCAGTGTGCCGTCGGCGGCAACCTCCGCTCCCGAGAGAGCCGCCTTATAGTAGCCCGCACGCAGCCCCGCATCCACGAGTTTTTTCACAATCAGCCCCGTGACGTAGGTCTTGCCGATGTCCGTCCCCGTCCCCGTGATAAATAATGCCTTGCCCATCGTGTAAATGTACTTCCTTTCTACTGAACTACGTGTCTTTTACACTATGCTGTTGTGCCACTGAGCGAACCCGCCCCATTACACCCACAGCCCTGCTCGCTGCGTCCGCACGCCGATGTACGCCGCCGCAACGCAGAGCAGGAAGTCCGGCAGAACCTGCAAGACCCCACAGTACCAGATCGCCACCCAGAACCCGATCGGCGCGTCGATGATGTAGTTCGACGCAAAGTAGAAATACGAGATGCCGAAGACATAGACCACCACCATGCCCAAAAGACA
Source organism: uncultured Selenomonas sp. (assembly GCA_937981305.1). Classification (GTDB taxonomy): domain Bacteria; phylum Bacillota; class Negativicutes; order Selenomonadales; family Selenomonadaceae; genus Centipeda. Next base: position 460 of record CALJPB010000299.1, on the reverse strand, counting down.
CGCGGCGAGTGCGCGGCGGAAGGTCGGTGCGCCCGTGCGGACGAATGCGCCCGTCACCCAGCCCTGCACAATGAAGCCCACGAGGTAGCCGAACGTCGGCTGAAGCACATACGAGGGTCCGCCCCCCGAGGCAAAGACGGGAATCCCGACCAACCCCATCAGCACATACGTCCCGACCGCGAGCGCACCGAGCCGCGCCCCGAGCATCAGCCCCGCGAGCAGCGTAAAGAGGAACTGGAGCGTATATACGTCCGTTCCAACCGGGATGCGGACGAACGCGCCGACCGCAACGAGCGCAATAAAGAGCCCGCAAAGAATTATTTCTCGTAGCTTCATAATGTTCAGATACCTCCAAGCGCATTTATCATTGAAATAAACTTGCTTTATCATACACGTTTCACATTTCACTGTCAACTGTTTTATTTCGTTTTGGTTTACAAATAATTTGCAAAAAAAGACA
>CALJPB010000298.1 GCA_937981305.1 uncultured Selenomonas sp. | reverse complement strand
GTGTATCGGCATCGGCTCGCTCTTGGCGATGCCGCTTGCGGGCGTACTTGCCGAGCGTGTCGGCTGCCGACGAGTGCTCATCGTGGCGGCTGTCCTCTATGCGGCGGCGCTGCTCTCCGTCTGCATGGTGGATTCCTTTTGGGTTGCAGTGCCGGTGATCCTGTTCTTTGGCGGGCTGATGGGATGTGTTGATGTCGTCATGAACATCGCGGCGGTCGTCGTCGAGCAGGGCCTTGGGCGGCGGATCATGAGCGGAATGCACGCCTTTTGGAGTCTGGGCGGGTTTGTTGGCGCAGGGCTCTACGGTGTATGGGTCGCTCTTTTTGGACTGACGGCATTTCAGTCCACTGTGATCGCGGCACTGCTCATGCTCGTACTTACCGCGGTTTTTGGAAGAAATCTTATTCCCTACGGTGGGGGCGGCGGGACGCTCATCGCCGTTCCTCGGGGGATTGTCGTCTTTATCGGTGTCGCGACCTTTATCGCATTTCTCAGCGAAGGAGCGGTCATGGATTGGGGCGGTGTCTATCTGACGACGGTGCGCGGGATGGATCTCTCTCTTGCAGGCATGGGATTTTCCGTATTCTCTGCGGCGATGCTCCTCATGCGCTTTCTCGGAGATCGTACGGTACAGCGTTTCGGAGCGTGTCCCATTGCCGTCGGCGGTGCGCTCCTCAGTGTTGTCGGTCTGCTGCTCATCATGTTTGCCCCTGTGGATGCACTTCTTTATCTCGGTTTTTTTGCCATCGGTGTCGGCAGTGCAAACATCGTCCCTGTCTTCTTTTCCCTCATGGGGCGGCAGTCTGTGATGCCGGTTGGCACGGCGGTCTCTGCCGTGAGTACGATGGGGTCCCTCGGCATTCTCGCCGGTCCTGCCGCAATCGGCTTCGTTTCCTCCGTGACGAATCTCATGACCGCATTCGGGATGCTTGTCGTACTCGGTATCCTTCAGGCAATCGTTGGCCTTTATGTGTTTCGGAAGATGCTCTGACCGGAACGCGGCAAGCAGACAACAAAAAACGCCATTCCAAACGGAATGGCGTTTTCTATTCTTACTGTGCCAATGCGTTGACCTTCTTGGCAAGACGCGACTTCTTGCGGGCAGCAGCGTTCTTGTGATAGACGTTGTTCGCAGCCGCCTGATCGATGGACTTGTATGCTGCAACGAGGAGGTTTTTCGCCTCGTCTGCATTGCCGGCTGCAACAGCGTCGTTGACGCTGCGGATGGCGCGGCGGACGCGTGTCTTCTCCGCAACATTGCGTGCACGGCGCTTGGCGTCAGACTTTACACTCAGAATGGATGCCTTGATATTTGGCAAATCGTTCACCCCCTCAACGAAAAATGTACTGCGTTATTCTATCATACGGCACTCTAAAATGCAAATTTTTTTTCGCGCTCACCGACGGAGCGCAGACTCGCGGCATTCAGCAGAAGGATCAGTGCCGTCGTCATGTGCCAAAGTGCAGCCGAAACGGGGGTGAGGATGCCTGCCGCCGCAAGACCGATGCCGATGAAGCCCAGCGTACGCCCGAAGACTTCATTCTGCTCGATTTTGGCGCGTGTACGCCGCGCCATGCGGACGAGGACAGGGAGCGCGTGCAGGTCATCGCCGAGGATGACCGCATCGGTGGTGGCGGTACTGCCGCTCAGTGCAATACGGATGCTGCTGCCGTGCGCGGCACACCGATGAAAATGCACAAAAGCGACAGGAGCGGCGCAGGCTTCTGCCGCACTCGCCATATCTGCATCCCTACGGAGATCCGAGATCCCGGCAGCCGCGCCGATGCGCGCCGCAGTCTCAGCGTCGCCGTCCATATGGAGGACGGGATGCATTCCCATGTGGCGGAGCGTTGTGACCATGCGCGGGAACGCCGTCTCTATGCCATGCGTATGGCACAGCGCATGGCAGTCAAATACAATCGTCTCCGCGCGGCCGAGCGTATTGAGGACATTGCTCGTACGGACGAGGATGCTGCGGCGTGCAAGACTGAGCTCGGCACCTGCGGCGGCGGTCGAGCCCGAGAGGAGATAGACGCAGGGACTGAACGCGATGATGGCGGTCACGACGCGCAGCGGTTCCCCTGTTCCCCAGTAGATGAGCACAGCCAAGAATAAAAGTACGGCAATGCCCGTCAGGATTTTTTTGTGTTCCGATGGTTCATTCAGCATGAAAAAACCTCCTTGGAATAATTTTCTTTGCAAAAGACGAACTTGTTTCAGTTTTGAACATATAGTACAATAAACAGGAAAAAAACATAAGAAACAGTTCGATGTGAATGTCCGTTATCGGACAAAATACAAAATATGTTCATATCACTGCGACGTATGGAAGGGATACATGATGGAACGACGCCGTCAAAAGACCAGACGTGCGATCCTTGCCGCATTTCAGGAGCTGCTCGCGCAGAAACGCTATGAGAACATCATCGTACAGGACATCATTGAAGCTGCGGACGTTGGGCGCAGTACCTTTTACACACATTTTGAAACGAAGGACTTGCTGCTGCGTGCCATATGCGAGGATATGTTTTCACACGTATTGGAGGATGTGACGGACGAGGGAAGCCATGACTTCTCGTACGATCCGGACAATCCTGCCGTGATTGTCTCCCATATGCTCTATCACATGAAGGATCAGCAGAAGAACATCCGCAGTCTGCTTACTTGCGAGAGCAGGGATCTCTTTCTTCGATATTTCCGTGAAAAGCTCAGCGAGACACTGACCGCACGCGGGCACACGCTCCTGCATGAACACGCGCTGCCCGACGACTTTCTGATCCAGCACATCACGGGCAGCTTTGTGCTGATGGTGGAGTGGTGGATGCAGAATGGCTGCCGCGAGTCCCCCGAGGAGATGGCGGAGATGTACGCGGCACTCATTACGCCAATTTTCAATATAAATAAAGCATGATGAATGGAAAAATTCGGGCTTTATGCAGGAGATTTTTCTTTGTCACCATCTTGATTCGATGGGAAACATAGAGTACAATAATAGTATGATAAATATAGAAAATGGGAAGTGCAAAAGTCCCTCCTTACTTTATATTTAATTTGAAAAAAGCCTGAAACGACAGTGAAAACTTGCAGGAAATTCGGCGTATTTATCGAATTAGTATGTATCATAAAACGAAGTCAGGGAGGAACAATACGACCCAAATGAGTATGAACTCATTGAAATCGGCAGGAATACGGCGAAGCGGATGGGTGTACGGCGAGCCCGACCGATTTGCCATTGCATATATGTTGGGGATACCGCCCGGTATCCGTGAGGGGAGAAATACCTATGAGAAAAACAGAGTGCTTGGCAATGATTTTGGCGGGCGGACAGGGCAGCCGTCTGGGCGCACTGACCAAGCGTGTCGCAAAGCCGGCGGTTCCGTTTGGTGGGAAATACCGCATCATTGACTTTCCGCTCAGCAACTGCGTGAACTCCGGCATCGAAAAGGTCGGTGTCCTGACGCAGTATCGTCCGTTGGAGCTGAATCAGTATCTTGGCTCGGGCAGCGCATGGGATCTCGACAAACGTGACGGCGGGCTCTTTGTTCTGCCGCCCTATGCGCGCGAGAAGGGCGCGGAGTGGTATCGCGGCACGGCAGATGCGATCTACCAGAACCTCAACTTCATCGACATGACTGATCCCGACTATGTGCTCATCCTCTCGGGCGACCATATTTACACGATGGACTATGCCTGGATGCTTGAGTCTCACAAGAAGAATAAGGCACAGGCGACGATCGGCGTCTTTGAAGTGCCGTGGGACGAGGCTCCGCGGTTTGGCATCATGAACACGGACGAGACCGGACGCATTGTCGAGTTTGAGGAGAAACCGGCAAAGCCGAAGAGCAATCTTGCTTCCATGGGCATTTACATTTTCAACCGTGACTATCTTGAGGAATACCTTACGGCAGACGCAAAGAGCGAGACCTCGAGCCATGACTTCGGCAAGGACATCATTCCGAAGATGCTTGCGGAAGATGGTCGCCTTTACTCCTATGCCTTTAACGGTTACTGGAAGGATGTCGGGACGATCGAGAGCCTCTGGCAGGCAAACATGGATCTCCTTCAGGATGAACCGCCGTTTGAGCTTTCGGGCAAGTGGAACATCTACTCGTTCAACCCGTCCATGCCGCCGCAGTTTGTCGGCGGGGAAGCAAAGATCACGCGCTCGATGATCAGCGAGGGCTCGATGATTCTCGGCACGGTCGAGAACTCCGTGATCTTCCCGGGCGTGCGCGTCGGCAAGGGGGCTGTGGTGCGCAACTCTGTCCTCCTGCCCTCCGCAGTTGTCCATGACGGTGCTGTCGTTGACTATGCGATTCTCGCGCAGCACGCCGTCATCGAGGAGGGGGCGCAGGTCATCGGCGAGGAGTCGCAGATCACCGTCATCCCCGAGGGAGAGACCGTGACGGCGGCATCGACCGAACAGCGTGTCGGCTGAACCATGGAAAGAGAATGGAGTGAAAATAGAATGAACAGCGTGATGGGTCTCATCAACCTGCAGGAGGATGGCAGCCTCATTCGAGAACTTGCCGACCGACGTGCCGTTGAATCCATTCCCTTTGCCGGACGTTACCGCCTGATCGACTTTGCCCTTTCGAGCATGGTCAACTCCGGCATCAACAAGGTGGGCATTATGCTCCCCGATGAACCGCGCTCCGTGCTCGATCATCTGCGGTCGGGCAAGGATTGGGATCTGGCGCGTCGCCACGACGGACTGTTCTATCTGCCGGCGGCACAGGACGATGCGCAACGGCGCAAGGGCGACCTCAAGAACTTCTATCAGAATCTGGATTTCATTGAGCACGCCTCTGCACGCTATATCCTCCTTGCAAACGGCAGCTTCGTCTACAATGTGGACTTCAACAAGGTGCTTCGCTTCCACCAGAATACGGGCGCGGACATCACCCTCGTCTCACATACGACCATTGATGAGAATACGGGGAACAACATTGTCCTCGACACGGCGGAGAACGGACTTGTCCTCGACATTGCGGAAAAGCCCGTCGCCTATCAGGGGATGAAGGTCTCGATGGGCATCTACCTCATGGACAAGCGTGCATTCGTTGAGATCGTCCGTCATGCGTACGAGCGCGGCGGCCTTGACTTCATGCTTGACGGCATCATCCGCCGTGCCGCCGACTACACGATGTTCGCCTACGCGCACGACGGCTACATGGCGCACGTGGACTCCATGTCGACCTACTATCGGGCGAATATGGAGATCCTTGACCCGGAGGTTTGGCAGAGCCTCTTTATGGGCGAGCGTCCCATCTATACAAAGATCAAGGACGGCGTGCCCGTGCAGTACAAGGAGACGGCAAAGGTTGAAAACTCACTCGTCGCAAACGGCTGCATCGTGCGCGGCGATGTGGAGAACAGCATCCTCTTCCGCGGAGTAAAGGTGGGCAAGGGTGTGAAGATCCGAAATTCGATCATCATGCAGAAATGTGAGATTCAGGATGGCGCACTTGTCGAAAATGTCATTTGCGACAAGAATGTCACCATTACTGCGGAAAAGTGGCTCAAGGGGGCTGCGGAGTACCCGCTTGTCATCAAGAAGAATATCACCATCTGATTTTTGTTTGTTTTGCCGTTAGCGGTTTCCTCCCGCTTCGTCTGCCGGAGCGGGAGGGGCTATAACGGCTTCTTGTTTCTAATTACTTTTTACGGGGAGCCCTGTGAGACGTAGGGAAAAAGGTCGGGGAAGAAACAAGAGCGTTTGGAAAAGGAGTGGACGATTTGGCACAGAAGGATCAGGTCAACCGACCGACAGGGAAAGCTCTTGAGACAATGAAAAAGATCTTGAAGAGCCGCTTTATCACAACCGCGCACGTGATGTTTGGCCGCGAGGTGGAGGAACTGACGGAGGTTGAGATCTATAAGACGATCGCGGCAACCGCCAAGCAGTCCATCTCGGATAACTGGATCAAGACGAACAAACAGTATGCCGAGCGCAAGGAGAAGCAGATCTACTACTTCTCCATTGAGTTCCTGCTTGGCAGACTGCTGAAATCCAACCTCATCAACCTCGGCATTGAGGAAGCATTGAAGGAGGTTCTCGGAGACTTCAAGCTGAACCTCTCGGATGCGTACGAGGTTGAGCCGGACGCAGGTCTCGGCAACGGCGGACTCGGTCGTCTCGCCGCGTGCTTTATTGACTCGCTTGCGGCACATCGTCTCCCGGGGCATGGCTGCACGATCCGCTATCAGTATGGACTCTTTGAGCAGAAGATCGTCGGCGGCAACCAGGTCGAGATTCCCGACAACTGGCTGCGCGACGGCTTCGCGTGGGAGTACCGCAAGCCGGACAAGTCCGTGGATGTCAAGTTCGGCGGCAACGCCTATATGCGCGACATGGGGAATGGCAAGCTCGCACTCGTTCATGAGAATCCGATGATCGTCATGGCGGTGCCGTATGATATGCCGATTGTCGGCTACCACAACGCGACGGTCAACACGCTGCGTATGTGGAACGCCGAGGTCAACCGTGACTTCTCCGACTACGGTATGCTGACACAGGAGCAGATCCAGCAGCGCAACGACTACCGCAGCTTTGTGGAGTCCATCACGCGCTATCTCTATCCGGACGACAGCACCTTCGAGGGACGGCGTATGCGCCTCATTCAGGAGTACTTCTTCGTGTCGGCAGGGGTGCAGAGCATTGTCCGCCACTACAAGAAGACGGGCATGAGCATCTACGACTTTGGCAAGAAAATCGGCATCCACATCAACGACACACACCCCGCGCTCTGCGTCGCCGAACTCATGCGAATTCTCATCGACGAGGAGGAGCTGACGTGGGAGGACGCATGGGCGATCACGCGTGACACGATTGCGTACACGAACCACACGATCATGCCCGAGGCACTTGAGACATGGGGCATTGATATGTTCCAGCCGCTGCTTCCGCGCATCTACATGATCATCGACGAGATCAACCGCCGCCACCTGGAGGAGGTGCGCCGCCGCTATCCGAACAACGAGGACAAGGTGCGTGCGCTCTCCATCATCCAGGACGGCGTGATTCACATGGCGCGTCTCTCGATTGTCGGCGGACACAGCGTCAACGGCGTGGCAAAGATCCACACGGGCATCTTGAAATCCACGACACTGAAGGATTTCTACGATTATACCCCGCGCAAGTTCAACAACAAGACCAACGGCATCACGCACCGCCGCTGGCTCATGGGGGCGAACCCCGAGCTTTCGGCGCTCATCGACACGACACTCGGCAGCCGCGAGTGGCATCGCCATCCGGAGAAGATGGACGGTCTGCACGATCACGTCGGCGACAAGAACTTCCTCGAGCAGCTGATGAAGATCAAGCGTCTGCGCCGCGAGGGGCTTGCCCACTACATCGAGCACCACAACGGCGTGAAACTCGATCCGGATTCGATGTTCGACATCCAGGTCAAGCGCATTCACTCCTATAAGCGGCAGCTGATGAACATCCTTCACATCATGTACCGCTATCAGCGTGCGCTCAGTGAGCCGGGCTTCCTCGCGCAGCCGGTGAGCTACTTCTTCGGCGGCAAGGCGGCACCCGGGTACTACATCGCGAAGGAGACGATCCGTCTCATCAATGTCGTCGCAGACCGCATCAACAAGGATAAGCGCGTCAACGACTTCATGAAGGTCATCTTCATCGAGAACTTCGGTGTCTCCATCGGCGAGCTGGTCTACCCTGCGGCGGATGTCAGCGAGCAGATCTCGACGGCATCGAAGGAAGCCTCGGGGACGGGCAACATGAAGTTCATGATGAACGGCGCGATCACGCTCGGCACGCTCGACGGCGCGAACGTCGAGATCCGCGATGCGGTCGGCAATGAGCACTGTGTCATCTTCGGACTCAAGGCGGAGGAGGTTATGAACTACTATGCGACGGGCGCGTACTCGGCGTGGGATGAGTACCACACGAACGAGAAGGTACGCACGGTGATGAACCAGCTCGTCGACGGCACTTACGGAGATTTCCGTTCGCTGTATGACTATCTGCTGCACGCGAACGACGAGTTCTTTATCTTGAAGGACTTCAATGCGTACGACAACGCCCGCATTGAGGTCATGCGGCGGTTCAAGGACAAGGATGGCTGGGCGCGTTCGGCGGCAATGAACGTCGCGCACTCCGGCGGATTCTCATCCGACCGCACGATTGACGAGTATGCACGCGAGATTTGGGACATCCGCCCCGTTATTATCTCGTAGGAATGAGGGGATATGCGCCGAGGAAACGCATATCCCGAGGAAAATACAGGAGGGGATCGTATGAAAACATCAACGCTCAGCGAATTTGATCTGTACCTCTTTCACCAGGGCACGAATTATCATGCGCAGGAAATGCTCGGTGCGCATTTTGTGGAGCAGGACGGCAAAAAGGGTGTCCGATTTACGGTATGGGCGCCGAATGCGAAGGCGGTCAGCGTCGTTGGCGAGTTCAATGACTGGAACGTGTTCATCCATCCGATGAACCGCATGGATGACGGCGAGATCTGGGAGGTATTCGTCGAGGGGCTCGGCGAGGGCGAGATCTATAAGTACGCCATCGAGCCGCAGTGGGGCGGCCCGCGCATCATGAAGGCGGATCCCT
>CALJPB010000297.1 GCA_937981305.1 uncultured Selenomonas sp. | reverse complement strand
TCGGATTCGTCACATCCTGCCAGATATCGCCGAACTTGCGCTCGCGCACATTGCCGAACGTGTGATGCTGCGTGAACTGGTCGGGATGCACATAGCCCAGCGGATCGACCTCGCCGAACGCAATCCCCGAGCGGTTGCCGCCGTTCATCGAAATGTGCTTCCACACATGCTCGGCCGCCGCCTCGCCCTTTTCCCTGAGCGTCTTCAAGTAGATGTAAACGCCGTCGCAGTGGTTGTCAACCGTCAGGATCTCCTTTTCCAGACCGCGCTCCTCGAAGTCCTGCGTACGGCGGATGATCGTATCCATAGCGCGGCGCGACTCCTCTGCCGTCACATCCTCTTCCATCATCGCGTTGCCGCGCCCCGAGTAGACGAGATGATAGAAGCACACGCGGTTGATGCCCTCCTCCTCGATGAAATCGAAGATCTTGTCGAGTTCCATGATATTGTGATGATTGATCGTGAAGCGAAGCCCCACGCGCTGCCCGACCGCCGTGCAGTTCTCTATGCCGCGCATGGCAGCCTCGTAGGCGCCCTCCTTGCCGCGGAACTTGTCGTTCACATCCTTGAGACCGTCGAGCGAGATGCCGACGTAGCCCACGCCGATGTCCTTGATGCGCTGCGCCGTCGCGCGGTCAATGAGCGTGCCGTTCGTCGAGAGCGTCGGGCGCACGCCCTTTGCCGCCGCATGCTCGGCAAGCTCGAAGAAGTCGGGACGAAGGAGCGGTTCGCCGCCCGAAAAGAGCAGCACGGGCACGCGAAACTCTGCCAGCCCGTCGATGAAGCGCTTTGCCTCCTCCGTCGTCAGCTCGCCCGCGTACTTCTGCCCGTCTGACTCCATATAGCAGTGGCGGCAGCGCAGATTGCACGTACGCGTCGAGTTCCAGACCACGACGGGCCCCATCCCCTCCGCCGCGCCGCTCTTCATGCGGTGCGCGTTATGCCCGTAGCGCAGCGCGTCGCCATAGTATTCATCCATAAAAAGAAGCTTCGTTACACTAATCATCAAGGTCTCCTAAATACACAATACACAATACACAATACACTATTAGACAGAACGAGTCTCCTCATTCCGCTTGTGAATCCCGTCGAGGAGGAGTCGCGTCTTGAGCGCGATATTCTCCTGATACGAGAGTTCCAGATGACTGAATGCCGCCGCCTGATAGAGCGAGTGGAACATCTCCGCGATCAGATCAACGGGGACATCGCAGCGGATCTCACCCGCCGCCTGCCCCGCGCGGATGATCTCCGTAAACACCTGCTTGATCTGCGGTGTCATGCGGCTGCCCGCAGGTTTCCCCTCGGGAGCGTGCGGCGCATCCGCCTCCTCCCGACCCTGCGGCACATGGGACGCACCCGAGAGAAAGAGCGGCATGACAAAGCGGTTCTCATCGAGGAACTTCGCCGTCACACGCGCCCCCACCTCCAGCAGTTCGAGCGACGTACGCTCCGCCGCACGCGCCTCTGCGAGCGCCATGCGGATCGTCTCGCCGAGCCGCCCGAGCAGGGAGAACAAGAGATCCTCCTTCGAGCCAAAATAATTGTAGAACGTCCCGATGCCGAGATCTGCCGCGCTCATGATGTCCGCAACAGACGTCTCCTTGTAGCCCTTCTTCGAGAACTCACTGATCGCCGCTTCGAGAATCATCTTGCGGGATTGCAGCTTCTTGCGCTCCCGGCGGCCCATCTTCTCCTCCAAAAGAACGTCACCCTTCCTAAAAAATGTACCTCTCTATTATAGCGAAAAATAATGTATTTGAAAAGAGAAAAATGAATCCCGTTCATATTTTCATTCTCATTCGTATAATTGAGAATAGATAAATTCGCACACAAAAAAACGCCGACCACCGTCGACGTTATATGTCCAAAATGGTGACCCAGGAGGGATTCGAACCCCCGACCCTTTGATTCGTAGTCAAATACTCTAATCCAGCTGAGCTACTGAGTCACGTGTCTTGCGACTTGATTATAATAACAGATATGGAGGTGTATGTCAAGGGGATTTTCTTTTTTTCTCAAAATCTCCCTTCTCCACTGCGGCAGGACAGATTGTCACACCATCTCCCCCCAAATCCCGTCCCGATACAGATGCGTCAGCCGCACGGGTACGATCTCCCCGCGCACGACGGGCGCATCCGTATAGACGCGCACATACGTCTCCGTCAGCCCGTCCGTCACTCCGTCCGCACGCGTCTCGAACAGCACCTCCGCCACCGCCCCGAGCATGGAGCGGTGATACGCCTCCGCCATCTCCTCCGCAAGCGCCTGCATCCGCGCCGCACGCTCCCTGCGCACCGGCGGCGGCACCTGATCCGTGCGCCGCGCCGCAGGCGTTCCGCGCCGCGCCGAGTACGGGAACACGTGCATCCGCGCAAAGCCCATCTGCCGCACGAAGTCCATCCCCGCTGCGAAGTCCTCCTCCGTCTCTCCCGGGAACCCCACAATGATGTCCGTCGAGACCGCCACCCCCGGCACCGCCGCACGCACATCCGCAACGAGCTGCGCGAACTGCTCCGTCGTATAGGGGCGGTTCATCGCCCGCAGTACCGAATCGCACCCCGCCTGCAGCGGCAGATGCAGATGCGCCGCAAAGCGCGTCTCCGTCCGCATCAGTTCCAGAAGCTCCGCCGACAGCTCCACCGACTCCAACGAGCCGAGCCGCAGCCGGCGCAGCCCCTCCTCTGCCAGTGCCGTACGGCACGCATCCGCGAGCGTCGGATGTGTGGGGAGATCAATGCCGTACGCGCCAAGATGAATCCCCGTCAGCACCACCTCATGAAAGCCTGCATCGACGAGGAGACGCATCTCACGTGCCACCGCAGAGAGCGCACGCGACTTCACAGGGCCACGCGCATACGGGATGATACAAAACGTACAGAAATTCTGACAGCCGTCCTCGATCTTCAGGAACGCACGCGTGCGGTGCGGCAGCGCGTGCAGCGGGATATCCTCGAACACACGCGCCTGCATGATGTCCGTGATCGTACCGACCGCCCCCGTATCCGCGCGGAGCGCATCCTCCACATAGTCCACAATACGCGCACGCTCCTTCGTCCCGAGCACCACACGCACCCCTTCGAGCGCACGGATCTCCTCGGGTGCGACCTGCGCATAGCAGCCCGTCACCGCAATGCACGCCGCAGGATTCGTCCGCGCTGCGCGGCGGATCAGCTGACGCGACTTGCGGTCGCTCAGATGCGTCACCGAGCACGTATTGACGACATAGACATCCGCCCGCTCCTCGAACGGCACCACCTCGTAGCCCCGTGCGCGAAACAGCCCCTCCATCGTCTCCGTCTCGAACTGGTTCACCTTGCACCCGAGCGTCATAAATGCAGCCTTCACGCCAAAGCCCCTTTTTATCGTCATACACCAAACTCGATGCTTTTCCCTTTCGCCCCTTCCACCGCTTCGCGGTCCCCCTCCCCCGCTGTGGCAGGGGAGGCTTTTCCATCACGGCATATTAGCCTCCCCCGTCGCTACGGGGGAGGTGGCGAGTCTGCGAGCCGGTGGGGGCGCTCCAAATATTTTCCTATTCTACCACAAATCTTCTCTCGAATCCTAAATTTTTCTCCCGAAACTAATGACATTTCCACAAAAAACGATATAATATACATAGGAAATTATTCCCACAACACGAACGCCATCACCATGGAAGGGGGAACATACATGGCAACCATATCGCAGATGACCGGCGCGGCACGCACCATCTACAGCTCGCTCTACGCCAACAACTCACGCACGGACGCAACCGCGGCACTCTTCGGCGATGCGCACAGCCGCAGCCGGCGCAGCGGCAGCCTCTACTCCGCACAGTATCGCGGACAGGAGTCGAGCGCACAGGAACTGCGCTCCATCATGGACATCGCCAATCAGGCGCGCAACCTGCGCAAATCCTACACCGAAACCAGCACGCGCTTTCATGCCGAGTACGACACGAACATGAAGGATCTCCGCAAGGCGGCGGGCACACTCGCCCGTACCGACTTCCAGCTGAGCAGCGCCGACATCCAGACGAATGCCGACGGCTCCAAGACCTACAGCGACAAGCTCAAAGCCGCCATCAGCAACGTCCAGGATCTCGTGAAGGAGTACAACGAGACAAGCGACTTCCTACAGAGCAACAAGAGCCTCGGCAAGGGCGTGCAGCAGCTCGCTGCCGACTTCTCCGACACCACCTACAAGGCGGACTCCTATGCCAAGATGGGCATCAGCGTCGATGCCAAGACCGGCAAGATGAGCGTCAATGAGAGCCGCCTCGCCCGCGCCCTCACCGACTCTCCCGCACAGTCCGAGGCGATCCTCGGGCAGGGAGGACTCGCAGGGCGTGCCGACCGTCACGCACAGTATGCACAGTCGGCGAGCAGCCGCGTCATCCCCTCGATGGAGCAGGCGATCGGCAGCCAACTGAACTACGCAGCGAACATGCTCAACGGCAGATCTCTGCCCACCATGCAGCGTTACTCCAATATGCTGAACCTGTTCAGCATCTATGTTTAAGGAGAATATCATGGATCTCACAATGGATATTGCACAGATGTCCGTCGGAATGCACCAGATGCAGACGCAGCAGAGCCTCGGCATCGCCGTCGCAAAGCTGGCAATGGACTCCGGCAAGGATGCCCTCGAACTCATCGAGGAGACCACCGCCAGTCTCGACCCGAGCCTCGGAAACAGCGTCGATATTTACGCGTAAATATGGAAAAGCCCGCCGCATGGAACTCGTGCGACGGGCTTTTTAAGGAGAATCTATATGTTTGTTACAACAGCAGATTTTCATGCAAATATGGATAAATACCTTGCAATGGTACACCACGAAGACATTTTTATCACAGCAGACGGAAAGCCCATTGCACAGATGACCGCCCCAAAGACAAGTGCCGTCGACTCTCTGCGGGGACTGCTGAAGGGAGTCGATACAACGACGAAAAACATACGCGAAGAGAGGCGGGCACGCTATGAGAATTCTTTGTGATACAAACATCATTCTCGACGTGCTGCTCGACCGTGCACCGTTCATCGAAGCGTCCGCAGAGGTTCTGAAACGCTGCGAAACCGGTATTATCGAAGGTTTTACAACAGCCTCTTGCATCACAGACATCTTCTATCTCGTTCACAAACAATTGCATGATAATGAACGAAGCTATCAGGCAATCGAACGGCTCCTTACGATTGTTCATGTCGCTGATGTGACGAGCAGTCACATCGCAGAAGCCCTTTCTCATAGAGCTTCCGATTTTGAGGACTGTCTCGCTGCCGTCTGCGCCAAGTCGATTCACTGCGACGTTGTTGTCACGCGCGATATAAAAGGCTTTACAGGGTTCGACATCCCCATTCTTACACCACCGGAGCTGATAGAACGAATGGAACTATGACATGGACTGGTACACCTACATCATCAACGCAGCAATCTGCTCAAAATACAACGGCTCACACTGGTTTCGCTATCTCCGAAAGGTCATACGCGAGGACGAAATCATGTTGACCGCACACGATCTTGAGCGACTTTTACAGGCAGCCGAGCTGAGCAACTTTCAAAAGATTTCACTGAAATACGCCATGCAAAAGGGTTCACCCACACATGAACACATCCTATCGCTGAACCGCCCGGCAAAGTTGAAGAATATCAAGGCATTGATGGAGAAATATCGCAATGGTTCATCCACAGAAATTGTTTGAGGAGCTGAACATAGCCCTTGCAGAAAATCAAATAAAACTATCCATCATCTGTGTTGGCGGCTTCGTGCTCGAACACCACGGACTGCGTGCCACGCAGGACATCGACGCATTCTATCAGGAAAATCAAAAACTACGGGAAATTATTGCGCGTATCGGTGAAAAACACCATATCAACACAGACGAACTATGGCTGAACAACAGCGTTGCAAACATGAATATCTCTCCTCCCGAAAGCATTTGCGACACATTATACGAGTTCAGCAATTTGATTGTAAGAGCAGTTCCCATTGATTACTTATTGGGAATGAAGCTCGAAAGTGGAAGAGAGCAGGATCTAAAGGACATTGGACTGATCATACAACATGAGGACTTCAAAGACCCATTTGAACTTTTTGAGCAATTTCGACAGCAAGGATTTTCTCAGATGGATTTCTCCATGCTTCTTGAAGGCTTTAGTTATGCCTATGGAATGGAGTGGTTGGAAAACTTCTACAGAGAACATGAGAACCAACTAGAAGAGCTGTTTTAGATATATCCTTACACACCAAAAATCCCCCTCCGTATGGAGGGGGATTTCGTTATGCGGCGAGTGCCGCAGTGTGTGACGAGAGTCTCTTAGAACAGGAACTCAACGCGGCCGAAGAGCTTCGAAACCTTGTCATTGTTATCACTCTTGTCAAGGACCTTGCCGTTGAAGTACTTCGCGGAGAGGATGATGTTCTTGAACGGCGTGTATGCAGTGCCGAGCTCAACGCCCTTCGTACGATTCTGTACGCCATCGGTCGTTGGCGCATACGATGCGCCGCCGAGGTGACGGTAGGAGACATATGCACCCCAGGAACCCTTGTCATAGCGATCCGCGCCCTTGTACTCGAGCGAGACCTGACCGGACTTCTTGGAGCCCTGCGCATCGTTGTTGTACGCATAAGCGCCCGTCAGAGCGACGTTCTTATCGAAGTGATAGCCGCCGTTGACCTCCCAGACATTTGCCGTCGTCTTGCCGTTCTTCAGCGTCGGAAGGTCGCCGCCGGAGAGGTTGTCCGAGCTGAGGCGATGATAGCCGGCACCAACAACGAGGTTGTCATTCTCATAGTGGAGGCTGAGCCCCTGATAGTTCGGCGTATCACTGACCTTGTCAAAGCTTGCGCGACCAGCCTGAACCGTTGCCTTCACAGCATTGCCAAAGCTGACCTCTGCACCCGAGAACTCACGATCAAGAACGATCGCG
>CALJPB010000296.1 GCA_937981305.1 uncultured Selenomonas sp. | reverse complement strand
CATCTGGCTCGTGTAGCTGTTCTCGTTGTCGTACCAGGAGACCACCTGAACGAGCGTGTTGCCGTCGCCCGTGTCGCTGACCATCGTCTGCGTCGCATCGAAGATCGAGCCGTACGTCGTGCCGATGATGTCGCTGGAGACGATCTCGTCCGTGTTGTATGCGAACGACTCCGTCGCTTCCTTCTTCATCTGCTCGTTGACCTGCTCAACCGTGACCTTGCCCTCGACTACAGCGTAGAGGAGCGTCGTGGAACCCGTCGGGGTCGGAACGCGCTGTGCCGAGCCGATGAGCTTGCCGTTGAGCTCGGGGATGACGAGACCGATCGCCTTCGCTGCACCCGTGGAGTTCGGAACGATATTGATCGCTGCGGCACGGCTGCGGCGGAGGTCACCCTTGCGCTGCGGGCCGTCAAGCGGCATCTGGTCGCCCGTGTAGGCATGGATCGTGGACATGATACCACTCTTGATCGGAGCGAGATCGTTCAGAGCCTTTGCCATCGGTGCAAGGCAGTTCGTCGTGCAGGAAGCAGCCGAAATAACCTTGTCGTCCTTCGTGAGGTTCTTGTGGTTGACGTTGTAGACAATCGTCGGGAGGTCATTGCCCGCAGGAGCGGAGATGACAACCTTCTTTGCGCCCGCCTTCAGATGAGCCTCCGCCTTTGCCTTTGCCGTGTAGAAACCCGTGCACTCGAGCACGACATCGACATCATGCTGTCCCCAAGGGATCTGCGCTGCATCCGCCTGTGCATAGATGTTGATCTTCTTGCCGTTGACCGTGATGAAGTTCTCACCGGCCTCGACCGAATCCGCATACTTATAACGCCCCTGCGTGGAGTCATACTTCAGGAGATGTGCGAGCATCTTCGGGCTCGTCAGATCGTTGATCGCGACAACCTCATAGCCGGGAGCATCGAACATCTGACGGAATGCGAGACGACCGATACGGCCAAAACCATTGATAGCAACTTTTACTGCCATTGAAATACCCCCTGTTGAGTACATAGTTATTGGCGCTGCGAGCCGTTGCCGCCGCGCGCTCCATACGATTTATATTATAAACCATTCCCAATAAAAGTCAAATCATTTATCTTATACAGAAGACTTTTCCTACAATATTTTGTCCAGATGTAAAAATCACTTGCCATAACGCCCAAATTTTCGCTAAAATATAGAAAATTGACAGGAGGATGATGATGCTCGAACAAATCAAGGAGGATGTGCGCCGCTATGCGCTCGAAGCCGATCATGCCGGGCTGTGCCGGCATCGTTCCGGGAACTTCAGCGTGCGCGATGCGGCGAGCGGTCTTATATGTATCACACCGACAGGCATGGATCGCGAGGAGATGACCGCAGATGATATTGTCGTCATCGATATGAACGGACATACAGTTGAATCACTGCATGATCGGAAACCGACCAGCGAGCTGATGATGCACACGGCAATCTATCGAAGCCGCAGCGACGTGTGGGCGGTCGCACACACACACTCACGCGCGGCAACCGCATTTGCCGTCATGAACAAGAGGATCCCCGCCATCGTCTACGAACTCTCCATCCTCGGCTGCAAGGAGGGCTATGTCCCCGTCGCCCCATACGGCCGCCCCGGCACACGCGCGGCGGCGGAGAACGTCCTTGCGCCCATTTCCATCTCCGATGTTGCACTTATGCAGGCGCACGGTGTCGTCGCCGTCGCAGAAAATCTCAAAGAAGCCCTGCTCAAGGCAAGCTACGTCGAAGAACTCGCCGACATCTACTACCGCTGCCTCACCGTCCTCGGACACGAACCCGCGACCATTCCGGCGGACGAACTGGCAAAGTGGAAGTATCCAACGGTTTAGTGCTGTTCAGAGACGCCTGTGATTGTTCTTCCCAGCCTCCCCCGTATGACGAGGTGACGAGTACAGTCGATGTATCCGTTCTTTTTAGCCTCCCCCGTATGACGGGGGAGCGGTCAACGACAACCAATCGCACTTCGCTATCGCTCGTGTTCTTGGGTCGTTTTCGCATACGACCTGTTTTCCAATCAGCTGCGCCCTTTGGGCTTGCTTCTTGGACAGGTCAGCAGGGCGACTGCTTGCGGTGGTGGGGGCACATTTATTTTTTGGAAGTGAGGCATACAATGAACACCAACATCCTCGACATGGAAACCCTCGCCCTCGACGAAGCGGAGCGTGCCCTCGTCATCATCGACCAGACAAAACTCCCAAACCGCACCGAATACCTCCACCTCAAGACACAGGGTGAAATCTGGACGGCAATCCGTGAGCTCCAAGTGCGTGGTGCGCCCGCCATCGGCGATGCAGCCGCCATCGGCATCTACCTCGCCGCCCTTGAAATCGACACCGACGACTATGCCGAATTCGCACAACGCTTTCACGAAGCAGCCGGCTACCTGAACTCCTCCCGCCCCACCGCCGTCAACCTCTCATGGGCACTGAACCGTATGGAAGCTGTCGTCAAAAACGCAGAGGGCAAATCCATCCCCGAAATCCGAACACTCCTGCGTGACGAAGCCCTCCGCATCAAGCAAGAGGACATCGACATCTGCAAAAAAATAGGCGAGCACGCGCTCACCCTCGTAAAACCCGGTATGGGACTCCTCACCCACTGCAACGCCGGACAGCTTGCCACCGCCAAATACGGCACCGCAACCGCCGTCATGTACCTCGGACACCAAAAAGGCTACAACTTCAAAATCTACGCCGACGAAACGCGCCCGCTCCTGCAGGGCGCACGCCTCACCGCATACGAACTCAGTGCCGCCGGCATGGACGTCACCCTCATCTGCGACAACATGGCATCCACCGTCATGAAAAACGGCTGGATCGACGCCGTCTTCGTCGGCTGCGACCGCGTCGCCGCCAACGGCGACGTCGCCAACAAGATCGGCACATCAGGCGTCGCCATCCTCGCCAAGCACTACGGTATCCCCTTCTACGTCTGTGCCCCCACCTCCACCATCGACATGAACACCCCAACAGGCGCAGACATCCACATCGAACAGCGCCCCGCCGCTGAAGTCACCGATATGTGGTACAAAGAGCGCATGACCGCAGACGGCGTAAAGGTCTATAACCCCGCATTCGATGTCACCGACCACGAACTGATTACCGCAATTGTGACGGAGGAGGGGATACAATCTCCTCAGAGTCTGAAATAAAAAGCTAGTGCTCCCGATTACTAAAAGATAACAATCCCCTAAATCCAAGCATCTGATATCCTACATCGTCACAAACACCAATCATTTCTTTTTAGGTTTTATAATACGCTTGATTTTTAGCATATGGTTTCTCGTGCTGCGCGAAATTGGCTCATCTCTTCCAAATAAGCCTTGAGCACGCAGCACATACGACAAAAAGTTACCATGTTTATGTTTTCTTTTACCTTTGTCTGTAACAGGACTTTGATTTCTATGCGAAGAATACAGATTGTACAGGCTCTTTGCTTGTACCCTGCCGCTTTTTTTCGCCCAACGTCTAACCGCCTTTGCCTTGTGATACATCCGATAATAGTATTTAGATACGGTCTTATCTCGTAAAGTTACCTCTTTGCCATCAAATGTAAACCCCAGATAGTCAAGTGCGTCTTTCCCGGCTATGCCGCTAGGAATAAAAGTTTCATTGCAGTTTAGCATTCCTCCCGCAGAATATTGATATACTTGCGTTTTCTTCGATTCCAATACCAAAGAAGGAACCTTATCTATTTCCGATCGAATTGTCCGGTACTGTTCTCTAAAAATACTATCATCGCTTCCTGGTAAGATAATAATAAAATCATCGCTATAGCGCATATACAAACCTTGATACGACTTCACATACTCATGGACATTCTTATCAAAATCAAGCATATAAATATTCGCAAACACCGCGCTGATTGCTGATCCTTGAGGAATCCCTTGATGAGATTCATTTTTTGCAACAGCCTTATGCCTGTTTGTTTCTTTTAGTCCTCTTCGTTTGTTTGCAAAGGACATGCCCTTAAAGGTCTTAAAATCCTCATCTGACATTATTTTATGTTTACTATTAAGTTCTTTCCTGTTTCTATGATTATTCTCTTTTCCAAAG
>CALJPB010000295.1 GCA_937981305.1 uncultured Selenomonas sp. | reverse complement strand
CCCCTACCACCGCTTACGCGGTCCCCCTCCCCCGTTTCGAACGGGGGAGGCTAGGGTGAACCGATAGGGGTGTCTCCACAACTTTTCTTGGGAGGAGTTACCATGGGATTTGATCGTGAAAAATTTGACGAGATAAAGGCAGCCTTCACCATAGACGACGATGCGCTCCGCAAGATCGCCGATGATTTCCGCGCCGATATGTGCGCGGGGCTCGCGGGCAAAGAGGGCGCAACGCTCCGTATGCTCCGCTCCTATGCAGGGCTTCCGAGCGGCAAGGAGCACGGCTCCTTCCTTGCGCTCGACTTCGGCGGCACGAACGTCCGCGCCCTGCGCATCCTCCTCAAGGGCGGCGGCGAATACGAGGTGCTGAGCAAGGTTGCAAAACCGCTCACCCTCCCCGGTGTCTATGACTACGTCAGCGCAGATGCGACGGCAGAGGAGATGTTTGACTTCCTCGCCGGCATCATCGACGAAGCAATCGACGGAAATCGGGAGACAAAATACCTCCTCGGACATACCTTCTCCTTCCCCTCACAGCAGACCGACCTCTACAACGCGAAGCTCATCGTCTGGACGAAGGAGTTCGCCACGCAGGGAGTCGAGGGCAAGGTTGTCAACGACCTCCTCAAGGAGGCACTTGCACGGCGCGGCATGACAAACGTCGTCCCCGTCGCTGTCATCAACGATACGGTTGCAGTGCTGCTCGCGGCGGCGTACAAGCACGAGCACACCTACATCGGATCGATCTATGCCACGGGGCAGAACACCTGCTACTACGAGGAGTTCGCAGACGGCAGTGAACCGCCGACCGTCATCAACATGGAGTCGGGCGGCTTTGGACATCTGCCCTTCTCCAAATACGACGAGATTCTGGATCGGGAATCCGAGCAGCCCGGCGCACAGCGTCTGGAAAAGATGGTGTCGGGACGCTACCTCGGGACACTCTACGGTGCGGCACTGGCAGATCTCCTCGGTGCGGACGGAGTCTATCCGTTTTCGAGCATCGAGCTCTCCGAGATCATCACCGATGCCTACCTCGACCGCCATGCGGCAGGTGCGGTCATCGAGGCAAAGACGGGCATGACCTTCACCGCCGCCGAGCGCGCCCTGCTGCAGGAGCTTGCGACCGCCGTCATCGTCCGCTCTGCACGCATCGTTGCAGCGACGTATGTCGCCATCATCCAGCACCGCATGGGTGAGCACGAGTTCGAGAACCAGTTCGTCGCCGTCGACGGCTCCGTCTATGAGAAAGTCCCGCTCGTCTCACATCACCTGCGTGGCGCGCTCGACACCCTCCTCTTGGACGAGGCGGTCAACGTCAAGATCATCCTCGAAAACGCCGGCTCTGCCCTCGGCGCGGCACTCGCAGCAGCCATGACAGAGAGAAACTGAGTATATACGAGAACACCCCGCAGGGATGAGTCCTGCGGGGTGTTCTCGTATATGCTCAGTTTCCAAATAGCTCGCTGTGTGTACCTGTTCTCGCCAAGGTCAACACAAGCACATTGTGCTCAATCCGATAGACAAGCAGCCAGTCCGGCTGAATATGACACTCACGATAGCCACGCCATCGACCAAGCAGAGCATGATCTTTGTTTTTGCTCGGCAGTGATTCTCCGCGTGAGAGCGTACGGATGATTTCATCAATCAATTCAAGATCAAGATGACGTTTCATCGCCAATTTATAATCTTTCTTGAACTGACTTGTCCAGACAATCTCCAAGGCTTTCATGCTTTCAGTGCCCGCAGGGCTTCTTCCACATCTGAATAACGCTTGACAGACAGATCGCTCAAGATATGCTCCGCTTCCATCAGCGCAGCAACAGTCTCCTGATTCGGACTGTCCACGCGAACCTCAAACGGAAAACCGCCAACGCGAAGGGACTGCCGCAAAAACACGTTGATCGCCGTCGTCAGATCAATGCCAAGTTCGCCATACAGAGCCTCACTCTGTTCCTTCACATCACGATCCACACAGACATTTACATCCATGACAGCAGCCATATTGACATCCCCTTTCTGTTTGAGCGGATTTGATTTTTTCACACCAGCTTATAGTATTTCAACTGCCGATAGAGCGAGTAGATCGCGGCGGGGAAGCCGAGGACGATGCCCGCGATGGTGCAGACACGTCCCGTACCGAGGAAGTCATCGGCGCATTGCCCGAGGAAAATGAAGATTCCGAGAAAGACGAGGAAATAGATACCAACCCCGAGAGCAGACCAAATGCACGCAGTGCCTCCGCCATTCCAGACGGAGGCGGCGTTTTCTTCTGCTCCATCCGCTCCTCCTCTCCGCTCATAGCGTTATGCCCCGAACGGCTCCGGTATCGTATGCGTATGCCCCGCATGGTAGAGAATCGCCTCGATGATACGGCGTGCCGCCTCGCCATCG
>CALJPB010000294.1 GCA_937981305.1 uncultured Selenomonas sp. | reverse complement strand
CGTACAGCCGTCTCGAAGCGGAAAACCTCGCAAAGGCGGGCAAGTCCGCCGACCATCGCGAGGCGGTGATGGCGTTCCTTGAGGGACGAAAGCCGAAATTTAACCAATAAAAAAGGGGCTGTTGCACGAAGGTAAATTTATCTTTGTGCAACAGTCCATCTTTTCGTATAGGGGCAGATCGGCGAAACAACGGTAACGAAAACTTGCACCTCTACAGAAATAGGGCACACGAATAAGGACGATTGCAATGCTCGCCCTTATTCGTGTGCCTTTATTGGTTTCTTTCCGACGTCTTCTTATGCCGCTTCTCTCAATGATACCAGATGCCGCTCCAACGTGCCGCCCTGTATCTTTTGATGCAGTTTGAAGACGTTGTGTGCCAGTGCCAGCAGAATCGTCTCACCCAAGACATTCGCACGCCCCCTCGTAAGAAAGCGGCGAAATCCAAAGGCTCCCTTGATCTGTGCAAAGACACCCTCTGCCTGGATGCTGCGGTTCATCCGCAGGACGATGCCTTCCGTACTCTTGATCCGTGCAAGGTTCTTTGCACGCTCTCGTTGAAAGCCCTTGGCAACCTCCAATCTCTTGGTTCGTTCCTCCATTGGTATCTTGCTGTGGTTGCCATGGATGCACTGCTTCTTTCTTTCGCAGCCGTTGCAGTCTGTACACGTGTAGATGGTCTTTTCGCTCACATACCCGCTCGCACTCTTTGTCCTGCGCGTCCCCGTCACAACGAGTCGCCGCCCCTCGGCGCACTGGTAGACATCCTCCGCTACAAGGTAGTTCATGTTCTCCCGCCGCCCGATGTCCTGCTTCCATTTGCGCTTCTTGCTCACTTCGTAGTTGTTCGGCTTGATGTAGGAGGTCTGTCCCTTTTCCCTCAAATACAGGTAGTTCTCCTCACTCTCATATCCTGCATCAGCGACGAGTTTCCGGCTTCTTTTCCCGATGTGTGCATGAAAATCCTCCAAAAACGGGATGAGTGTCCGTGTATCTGTCGGGTTCGGGTAAACACCTGCCCATACGATAAAGGATGCCTCCACGCCATATTGCAGATTGTAGGCGGGTTTTAACTGACCGTTCTTCATTGCATCTTCTTTCATCCGCATGAAGGTTGCCTCATAATCTGTCTTGGAAAAGCTGTTGCGATCCCCGCAGATGTGCAACTTCTTTGTGTAGTCCTTCAGACGGCTGATGTAAGAGTCCAGTGTCTCCATGGTACGCTGAAGCACGGTCTTTCGTTTTCCACTCCCGTAAACGAAGATGATGTTTTGCTCTCTTTGGATGCGTTTCAAACGTCGGCGCAGACGTTTCAGATGGTGCAGGCGAATCTCACAGCCACGGCGCAGGTGGATACCGAACTCTTTTTCTACGCCGGCAAGAAAGGTGTCGAGTTTCTCCATGAGTTTGGTACGGTTCTTTGCAACGCCTTTTTTCCAAACGAAGGTGTACTTGCCCGCAACTGCTTCGATCTTTGTGCCGTCGACAAAGAGGTTCTCAAACGAGATGGCTCCAACGGATGCAAGAAACTGTGCCATTTGTGCCAGAATCTCCTTGGCGCAGGGGGCAAAGTGCTCCCTGCGAAAACGGGCAATGGTTGTGTGATCCGGTGCGGGTCGCCCTTCGAGCAGATACATGAAGTGGATGTCCCTTAGGCATACCTCCTCAATGCGGCGGGAACTGTAGATTTGATTCATGTATGCGTAGATGAGGATGGAAAGCAGCTGATGCGGTGATACGAGATTCCGCTCGGCACGCCGAAAGTTCCTGTAAAGAGGCGTAAGATCCATTTGATGGATGCAGTGGAGCAGGAGACGAACGGGATCGTCCTTCTTGATTTGAAATTCAAAGTTGAGGGGGAGACTGGGTTGAAATGTGCCTCCGTAGGATGTATAATCCTTGTGTAAAATTTGGTTTTGCATACTCATATTTTACGCCAGAAGCCGGTGTTTGAAAACACCGGCTTCTGTGTTTTTTGCACAAAATTGAGGCTGCTGCATGTTCGTTTTGTGCAACAGCCCCTTTTATGTGCAGCGGGACGCCTACGCCGCCTGCATAGTGCGGCTCTTCTATTCACCCTTCACGCGGTACGCCACTGCATACATGACAGGCAGTACCAAGAGCGTCAGTACAGTTGCGACGATGAGGCCGCCCGCGATGGCGACCGCCATCGGTCCCCAGAAGACGCTGCGCATGAGGGGGAGCATGCCGAGGATGGCGGCGGCTGCGGTGAGCATGATGGGGCGGAAGCGCAGGACTGCCGCGTCGATGATGGCGTCCATCGGTTTGTCGCCCGCATCCTCATGCTTTTTGATCTGG
>CALJPB010000293.1 GCA_937981305.1 uncultured Selenomonas sp. | reverse complement strand
TCGCGCCGCTTGCCTATATCCGAGGACGCACACTGGAGGACGCATTTATCATTCTCGACGAGGCGCAGAATACGACAGGGGCGCAGATGAAGATGTTCCTCACACGCCTCGGCTTCGGCTCGCGCATGGTGGTGACGGGCGATCTCGAGCAGGTGGATCTTCCGCGCGGTACGGTGTCGGGGTTGAAGCAGGCATGTCAGATCCTGCGTGGCGTGAAGGGCGTGGGCATCGTCCGCCTTGAGCCGGTCGATATCATCCGTCACGAGGTCGTGACGCGCATTGTCGAGGCCTACGGTGCGTGGGAAAAGAAGCGGGGGCGGTCACATGGAGATTGAGATTCGCTGTGCGCCCGAGGCGCTGGCGGTGTCCGAGGAAGAAGCGGCGGCGGTGCGCCGTGCGATTTTGACGGTCGGGCGGCTCTACGGTGCGGAGGATGCCGAGGTGAGCGTGACGCTGACGGACGATGCGCATATCCATGAACTGAACCGTACCTACCGCGCTGTCGACCGTCCGACGGACGTGCTTTCCTTTGCGCTCACGGAGAGTGAGGAACCCGAGATCGTCGGGGGAGAGGGGCATGACGTGCTCGGCGATCTCGTCATCTCGCTGGAGCGGATGCGTGCACAGGCGGCAGAGTATGGTCATTCGGAGCTGCGTGAGCTCTCCTTTCTCACGGTGCATGGGATGCTGCACCTCCTTGGCTACGACCACATGGAGGAGGAGGAGCGGCAGGAGATGGAGGCGGAGCAGCGCACTGTGATGGAGGAACTTGGAATTTCGCGATGAATGCACATAAATCAGGTTTTGCCGCCGTGATCGGGCGGCCGAATGTCGGAAAATCCACATTGATTAACGCACTGATCGGGCAGAAGATCGCCATTATGAGCGACAAGCCGCAGACGACGCGCAGCCGCATCCTCTGCATCCTGACGGAGGAGGACGCGCAGATCATCTTCCTCGATACGCCGGGGGTACACAAGCCGAAGCACAAGCTCGGTGACTATATGGCAAAGGCGACGGAGGGGGCACTCCACGGTGTCGATGTTGTCGTCTTTGTCGTGGATGTGACGGAGAAGATGGGAGCGGGCGAGCAGTACATCCTCAAGCAGCTCGCAAATGTCCGCGTACCTGTCCTGCTTGCGGTGAACAAGGTGGACTGCATCCCACGCGCGGAGAGTCTGCCCGTGATTGCAAACTATGCAAAGGCGTACGACTTTGCGGGCATTGTGCCGATCTCCGCGCGCGAGGGGGAGAATCTGGACGGGCTGCTCGCAGAGATCAAAGCACATCTGCCCGAGGGACCGCAGTACTACCCTGCCGACATGGTGACGGATCAGCCGGAGCGGCTCATCGTTGCCGAGCTCGTGCGCGAGAAGGTGCTCGAACTGACGCGGGATGAGATCCCCCACGCCGTCGCCGTTGACATCGAGGAGATGACGACGCGCGCGAAGGGCGATGTCTACATCCGCGCCGTGATCTACGTCGAGCGCGAGTCGCAGAAGGGCATCGTCATCGGCGCGAAGGGCGCTCTTTTGCGCGAGATCGGCGCACAGGCGAGAAAGGACATCGAGATGCTTCTCGGCGCGAAGGTCTTCCTCGACCTCTGGGTCAAGGTGAAGAAGGATTGGCGCAACCGCGAGGGCGTTCTGCACAACTTCGGTTTTGAATGAGAGGAAATAGGGAAAGGGCGGCAGCAGGATGAACAAGGTATCGAAGCGCTTTATTAACGGTCTTATCCTTCTCGTGCCGCTGGCCATCACGGTTTTCGTCGTGACAGAGGTGCTGAACTTCACGGAGATCGTGCTCGGCAAGCATTTTCCCGTCTATTATCCGGGCATGGGCATCGTGACGGTGCTGCTCGTCATCTATCTCGTGGGCTGGCTCTCGTCGTACTGGTTTATGAAGCGCGTGATTTCCTATGGCGAATGGCTGCTCGGCAAGATTCCCGTCGTGAAGTTCATTTACAACAGTGTCAAGCACCTTTCGACCGCCGTTTTTGAGTCGAACAACATGTTTGACCACGTCGTGCTCGTGCCGTTCCATCAGTCGCGGGCGCTCGGCTTCGTCATGGCGGAGGTGCCGGCGGTCTTGCGCGAGAAGCTCGGCGACGACTACGTCTGCGTCTTCGTGCCGTGGAGCCTCAACATGACCTCAGGCACGAACCTCTTCGTTAAGAAGAGCGACGTCATCTATCTCGACATCAGCAACGAGTCGGCGCTGCAGTACATGCTGACGGCGGGCGCCGTCATGCCGCAGCGGCAGATGTCGACGAAATCGCAGGAGGCGGGCAGTGCGACGAGGCTGGCGGACGAGGTCGTGGCGGCGTCGAAGACGCAGTCTGCGCGTGCAGCCGGGGAAGCGTGCGAGGAGGCCGAACCGCATGGCACGCCGCAGCGCTGAGGCGCTCGTGCTCGCCACGAGGAACTGGGGCGAGGCGGACAAGATGGCGTCGCTCTTGACGCGCGAGTGCGGGCGCGTCGAGGCGGCGGCGTTCGGCTGCCGCCGCCCGAAGAGCGCACTTGCGG
>CALJPB010000292.1 GCA_937981305.1 uncultured Selenomonas sp. | reverse complement strand
ATTTTTTTACAACCCAAACTTTCGGGCAAATCTTCGCCATATTCTTTTTCACCACAGACACCATCATAACTTATAAGAAAGTCAATCTGTTTATTATTTAATATTTTGATTGCTTCTGCAAATTCATCGAATGGAACACCGGAGAAATAACGGTTATCTCTTACATTTGTAACTCCTTGATAAGGAGGATCCATATAAACTAAATCACCCGGACGTGTCATTTCAAAAATATCATGGTAGTCAAGTGCGTAAAAACTGGTTTTCCCTTTCAAGAAATATGAAATTGCATAAATATTTTGTTCTAATCTATCTGGATTTGTTCCATGCCTACGTTTATCAGGGGATTGGTTGAAGTTTCCATTTCCCCCATAACGAACTGCACCCTTCACGCATCTTGCGATCAGATATAATAAATTTGCGGGGGTTTCTTGTCCTTCGTTGAACCTATCACGCACAACATAAAAATGCTCTACATGATTTTCACCATAAGAAAACTGTTCATTCCACACATTTCTGTACGCATTAACAAGCTGTGAAGGTTTTTCAATGGCTTCTTTAAGCATATCGACAAGTGGCTTGTTTAAATCGTTTATTACATAAGCGCTTGCCCTGTGTTCCATTGCGGTAGCTATTGAAATAGCAGCCATGCCGGAGAAGGGTTCTATCAGCCTTTCAAATTTTTCTGGCATATACTGTAAAATCTGCGGTGCAAGTTTCCTTTTTGAACCCTGATATTGCACAATATGGGGTGATTTCCCGTTCATCCTACTTCACACCAATCCGAAAGTCTATTTTGTCAGCGATTCCTAAATCCTATGTGAAATACACGATATTGTCAAGCATCCCCTTGGGAGGAGAAAAGGATTTCTCTGTTTTCCCGTCGAATACATTCCGGATGAATCTGTGAGGAGGGGCGTTATGGAGGATGTGCAGGAGCTGCGGCAGGAGATGCTGATGCAGGCAAACGCGCTCTATGAGGCGAAGGCGTATGCGCGGGCGGAGGAGATCGCACGGGAGATGCTCGCCGTACTGCCCGAGGATGCTGAGATGCGCTACATCCGTGCGGCGGCGCTGACGGGGCTGGAGCGATACGACGAGGCGCGTGCGGAGATCGCACGCCTCCGCACGATCCGCCCCGACCATGCGGGTGCGGCGCGGCAGGAGGTCTACATCGACCGTGCGGAGGGGAAGTTCTGCACCGCGATCCGCCATCTGCGCACCTTGATCGCCGCGCTCGAACAAAAAATTGCCGCAGGGGACAACATCGCCTATCATGCGGTCTTTCTCGCGAGTGCCTACAGCCTCCTCGGCGAGGCGCTGACGCTCACGGGGGAGAGTGCGGCGGCGGTCGATGCCTTCCGCGCATCGAGCCGTCTCGAAACGACGCGCGAAAAAAAGGCGATTGAGTACAGCAATGCGCTCTTTGCCGCGAACTATCTGCCCGCAGGTCTGCGCTCGGACGCTGCGGAACTGGCACGCGGCTACGGCGCACTCTATGCCGATGTGCGCCCGCTCTCGTGCGCGGCGGACGCTGCACGCGGGCATGAGCGCATCCGCATCGGGTACATCTCGCCCGACCTGCGCACACATCCCGTCGGGACACTCATGCGGCCGCTCCTTTTTCTCTATGACCGAACGCGCTTTTCTGTCCACTGCTATATGAACGGCACGGAGGACAACCTCTCGCACGCATTCCGCGCGGCGGTGGATGTGTGGCGCAACATACAGGGGATGCCCGCAGAGGAGGTTGCGGCACGCGTGCGTGCGGACGAGATCGACATACTCGTGGATCTCGCGGGACATACGAAGAACAACTGCCTTCCCGTGCTCGCGCACAAGCCCGCGCCCGTACAGGTGACGGGCATCGGCTACTTCAACACGACGGGTCTGCCTGCGGTTGACTATATGCTCTCGGATGGGTACGTTGACCCCATCGGGACGGCAGATCCCGCCTTTACCGAGGAGATGATCCGTCTGCCGCACAGCCATTTCTGCTATGTGCTGCCCGAGGAGCTTCCCCCCGTCGCCCCGCCGCCGTCGCAGAAAAACGGGTGCGTGACGTTCGGCTCGTTCAACAATTTCAGCAAGGTGACGGACGAGGTGCTGCATCTCTGGAAAGAGGTGCTCGATGCTGTACCGCGCTCGCGTCTGCTCGTCAAGAGCAAGCTCTTCGGGAGTGCGGAGGGCAGAGAGCTCGCGGCGGAGCGTTTCACGCGCTGCGGGATTCCCACAGAACGCGTGGAGATGCGCCCGTTCAGCCGCGACCATCTCGCAGAGTACGGGGATATGGACATCGCGCTCGACACATTCCCCTACACGGGCGGCATCACCACCTGCGAGGCTCTGGCGATGGGCGTGCCTGTCATAACGCTCTGCGGGAGGGATCACGGCGCACGGTTCGGGGAGAGTCTGCTGAGGAATGCGAATCTCGCGGAACTGATCGCCGATACCCCTGCGGACTATGCGCGGATCGCGGCGACACTCGCATCCGCGCCCGAGACCCTCGCCGCCCTGCGGGCGAATCTGCGCATGATCCTCGCGCACGCCCCGCTGACCGATGCCCGCACGTATGTCCGTGACGTGGAGGCGGCGTATGAGGAGATCCGGGAGCGGTTCGTACGCACTGCGGGTAGAATGTGAGTTGTACTGATATGAAGCGATGGTTCTGTCTTTCGGTGTTCGTTCTGCTGTGTTCCATGCTTTCGGGCTGTGATTTCTTTGTGACGGAAAACAGCGATCCTGCTCCGGCAGATGAGGTTGCCGCACGCGTCAATGATACGTTTCATGCCTATGGGACACATGTTGTGCCGAAGTCGGTGCAGGTCGAGCGGGAGAAGCCGTTTCAGAAGAATGTCTATGCGCTCTATGACGAAGGAAATGGAATTTACTTCACCTGCACGGCGGAGATTCGGCGCGCCCAATTTCCCTATCCATTCCTCTATCGCGATACGGATGCCGCTGCGGCGTATGCGGAGGCGTATTTCGCCCATCTCTATCCCAAGGTGTGTGCCATCACGTCGGCATATCATCTCACGGCGGCTTCTCCGGAGGAGGCAGAGGCTCTGCGGGAGTGTTCGCTGACAGATCCCATGCAGGGGGACGCGCTCTTTGGAAAGGGGGATATCATCTTCCTCCATGAGGCACACGGGGTGGATGTGGTGCGTGTGTGTCGGGAGCTGCATGCGCTCTACCGTCCGCAGGGCGACGACACGCTGCTCACCGAGGCACATGGGCGCAGGGTGACGTTCTACAATTTGCCGGAGGGTACAGAGGATCGTAGGCAGGCGGTTCCGATTATGACGTTCTATCTGTGCGCGAAGCAGGACTGGGCAACAACGCTGTACGAGAATCCGGGGCATTCGTCCGGCGAGAAGGATACGGCGGTCTTGGAGGAGCGTCTGGCGTGCTATTTTGAGGTATGTCAAAGGTCGGCAAAGGCGTATGTCAGAGATCATACGCAATAAATATCCACCCGCATAGCGGGTGGTTTTTCATTTTCGGGCATAGCCCTTATGTAATTGGCGGCGTACAAGTACGCCTTTTATTGGCCTGCCAGCCATGCACAGATTACTTGCCACCCATAAATGGGTCTCTTGGGTCAAACAAGCTCAGTTGATCCTGCTCCCGATCCTTCTTCAGCTGGTCAGCTATGTACTCCTTAATCGCCTTGGTGTTCTTTCCTACGGTATCGACATAATACCCTTTGCACCAAAATTCTCGATTACGGTATGCAAACTTCATGTTCCCATACTTCTGGAATATCATTAAGCTACTCTTGCCCTTTAGGTATCCCATAAAGCTCGATATGCTGATCTTCGGCGGGATACTTAACAGCAGGTGGATATGATCCGGACAGATCTCCCCTTCAATGATCTCTACACCCTTCCACGCGCACAGCTTTCTTAGGATCTCCCGGATTTCCAGCCGTTTCCCTTCGTAGAATACTTTTCGCCGATACTTCGGTGCAAACACAACGTGATACTTACAATTCCACTTTGTGTGTGCTAAACTATGCGTATCGGCATTTTGTTGTTTCGACATAATGCTGTTTCCTCCCTAGTGTCTTCACTATTTTTAAGCTGGCAGGCTTACGCATAGTTTAGCACACTGGGGATTTTCTGTTCACCGCTTAAGCTCTTTCCAACCACGCGACTATCGCGTGGTTTTCTTTATACAAAAAGTGCGGAAGGGGCGCGATAGTCGCCCTCCCGCACTGTGATTTTCTCTGCAAGCCCGT
>CALJPB010000291.1 GCA_937981305.1 uncultured Selenomonas sp. | reverse complement strand
CCGTCAAGTGCGCCGTGCGCTGCGAGAGCGGCTTCCATATCGACGGAACACTTATGATCAAGTTCGTCGGCGATCATGCGGACAAGTGGAAGGTGGCGATGGATCACAATTATACGACTGATACCGTTTTGACTGCTGCGGACTGGAAGGATGAGATTGCACTTTCCGGTGTCGGCACTGTGAATGTCATTTTCTGGGTGAAAGCGATGAGTTCTTCCGATGAGCAGCCACAAAGCGATGTGAGTGTCGATCTTCAAGCAGAAGGGCTGCTTGTTTCGGACTAGGAGGTTGTGTCATGTCGTTCAAATACATCAATCCAGGCTATGCCGAGCTGCTTTCGACCAGCAGAGGCACAACGGTGACGGGGGAGCAGTACAGCAGGACTGGCGTATCTTTTTGGCAGCCTTCCAAAGAGCGCGGAGTCGAACTTTCCGAAGTCCCGACGGAATTTTACGGAAAGTTCGATTTGTATATCCTCGGAGTAGAAGGGCGTGATGATGTCGATTTTTCACTCGGCATTGGGTATCAGAACGGCATCTACCTGAGTGGTTATCGCAGTTTGACCATTTCCGGGTACGCAGGTACCAACTCTCTTTTTTACAAGTCTGACATCGCTGAGATCATTCCCATGTACGCAATGAGTACCGTATGGCTTCACATCAAGCAGGGGAATGAGAACAACGGAATTCTGCATGTCATCGTCAACGATCATGAATTTTGCAATAAGAGGGATATAAACCTCTCATATGATTCACGAACCATCAAGATATTCAGCGACAACAATCGTGCCCTCATCTCGAATCTCATCCTATCGGATGCCCCGATTGATCCCCGCGAGCAGATCGCTTTGCTGCAGGTTGCGGCAACGCAGACGGGGATGACCGACTGCGGCGATGGCAGCTATAAGGCGACGGCGGCAGGACAGGAGCTTCTGCAGACGGTTGATGTTTCGTCGCTTATCTCGCAGTACGGAGGGAACTCCCGTGTGGTCAGTATTGCGCCCTTTGCAAAGCCCGCCTATCGGACAGCAGAGGGGCTGTGCGCTCTGACAGCGATTGAAAAGGGCGGCGGCACAATTACGGAGCAGGGAAGACATATCGTAGGGCAAGATACGGCGGGGTACGTTATGGGAGCATACGACACGCCTTTGAGAATTGCAGAGCTTGCAGAGCGACAGTTTGGATGGAGAGCGGGGACATGAGTATCAAGCTGAAGCCCGGTGTTCTCATCTCGTGGTTTCCTTTTGGGCGCATCCATCTCCACCCTGCCGTTTACATCACGTTTATCCCGATGGTTCGAGAGCAGATAAAACAGACATGTGATCTAAGACGTGCACTTCATGCATCCTGCGTGGTTCACGTCGACACACG
>CALJPB010000290.1 GCA_937981305.1 uncultured Selenomonas sp. | reverse complement strand
ACATGCTGCGGCAGGCTGATCGCAATGCGTCCTGCAATGAGGCGGACGAGCGGAAGATAGTGCTCGGCGATACGGTTGCGTACGTCTACGGTTTTTTCCATCTCGTATGCACGCCACAGAGCATCAATATCCTCCGCCGGCTGTGTCGCCATCGCACTCATCTCCTCTCAAATTTTTATACTCAGACCGCAGCGGAGGTTTGCCCCCCATCCGGGGATTTCATATGAATAAAAGCATCCTCCGAAAGGGGTTGGAAATTCGTAGGAACGGCAAATTCCTCTGCCGCACGTTCCCCCTTCTCCACTGCATCAAAGTCAATGTCATCGGGGTCATAGAGCTGTGCCTGCATATCCTGCATCCGCTCACCGAGTCCGGTATCAAATGCTGTCCAGCCCTTTGCATCCAGGATAAAGACAACGAGATATGTGAATGCGCCCGCACACAGAAATGCAACACAGCTGCGCAGAAATGCCGTACCCACACGTGCGTCACTAAGCATCCCCGTAAGAAATACGACGAGTGCGGCAACCACGGAAAATACAAGGGACATACCGATTTTGAACATCTTCCTCCCCCTCTCTATATTGTTTTATCTCCCTTGCTGACCGTCTTCACAGTATAAACACCGTTATTGAGATCAATCGAGACCGTTCGGCCGTAGTTCAGCCCCGTATCCTCGGCGATGAGACGGATGCCGTGCTGGGCGAGCAGTTCTTTTGCCGCCTGTGCATTGCGTTCCCCCACGCGCATGACACTTGTCGTGTTGGAGAACGCAAACATCTGCGCTCCGCCCGCGATCTTTGCAACGAGACGGGACTTTACCCCCCCAAGTTTCAGAACGTCCGCCAGCATGAGCGGAAATCCCGTATCAATAAACTTTGCTGGCGTATCTGTAGGACGTGCCTGTTTGCTGTCCGGCAGCATATAGTGGAGAAGTCCCCCCACCTTTGCCTGGGGATCATAAAGGGAAAGCCCGATACACGAGCCCAGTCCGTAGCTGATGAGTGTGGACGGAGCTGTGCCGACTTTGTAGTCGGCCATACCGACTTTTATCAAATCCGGCATATCATCCAACTCCTACCGCATTCATGATGCTGCTGAGAGAACCGGGATCCGGGACGAGGAAGAAATGCCCGTTAATGCTCCGATCCTCCGCGACAAAATTTGTTTCGATGAGGAGTGCATGATCCCCCATCTCACCAAGCTGAACCAAAACGACGTTGAGGATGGCACCCGCCATATCCACGGCAAGTGCCGGAATGGAGGGAAGCATACTCATGCCCGTAAACGTGTAAAACGCATTCAAATAGGAACCGGCAAGAATATTGCCGATCTCCATAAGTGCCGACTCGTCCATGGCATCCAGCTCATCCGTTTCGCCACGCTCACGTCCAAGCAATGTATCTACAAGTGCAAAAGCACTTTCGCGCGGAATGAGAAACAGAATATTGCTCGGGGCCTTGCCATAGACGCGCAGAAAAATACCGACGACCACCAACTCCGGTCCGCCGACAAATTCAGGCACATCTTCGATTGGAACGAGT
>CALJPB010000289.1 GCA_937981305.1 uncultured Selenomonas sp. | reverse complement strand
CACGAGGAATATGTGGACGACATCCGCCGACAGGTGATCTCGGAGGAGAGCCCCGGCACGGAGTCGCCACACGACAAGAAGAAACGCGAGGATCTGGAGGCGCTGGAGCGTATTCATCTCACGCAGTCGGTCATGGAGCTGTTGCGTCCGCAGAGCTTTGATGAGATCGTTGGACAGGAGCGCGCCGTGCGCTCGCTCATGGCAAAGCTCTCCTCGCCCTATCCGCAGCATCTCATCCTCTATGGCCCGCCGGGCGTGGGCAAGACGACGGCGGCACGCCTTGTCCTTGAGGCAGCGAAGAAGCGTGCGATATCGCCCTTTGCGGAGTGTGCGCCGTTCGTGGAGACGGACGGTACGACGCTGCGCTGGGATCCGCGTGACATGACGAATCCGCTGCTTGGCTCGGTGCATGATCCTATCTATCAGGGCGCACAGAAGAGTCTCGCGGACAGCGGCGTACCCGAGCCGAAACCCGGGCTGGTGACGGATGCGCACGGCGGCATTCTCTTCATCGACGAGATCGGTGAGATGGACGAGATGCTGCAAAACAAGCTGCTCAAAGTCCTGGAGGACAAGCGTGCCTATTTCGAGTCTGCGTACTACGACCCCGACGACAAGCGCGTGCCGCCCTACATCCGCAAGCTCTTTGAGGAGGGCGCACCGGCGGACTTCGTCCTTATCGGTGCGACGACACGCGATGCGGACCACATCAACCCTGCGCTGCGGTCGCGCTGCGCGGAGATCTACTTTGAGCCGCTGACCCCCGCACATATCCTGACGATCGTGGAGAATGCAGCACGCCGTCTCAATGTCCGCCTTGCGGACGGTGCGGCGCAGCTCATCAGTGAGTACACCATCGAAGGCCGCAAGGCGATCAACATTCTCGCGGATGCCTATAGTCTCGCGCTGAACCGTCTGTCGGATGCGGAGATCGAGCGCATTGTTTCACGTGAAACATCAGACGAGGAGAAAAAAGATACTGTGCCGGAGGCTGCTTCATGTGAAGCAGTGGAGGAAAATGCGAAAGAAAATGTTTCACGTGAAACAGTGGGAGCTGCGCCCGCAGTCACGGGTCAGTCAAATCCCGTTGTTTCACGTGAAACATCATTGCAGATTCGTGTCACAAAGGACGATATCTACGAGGTCGCACAGGTCAGCCGCCTCTACCAGTTCGGCCGAAAAAAGGCATCCGATATCCCCGCCGTCGGCAGGGTGTTCGGACTGGGTGTCTCCGGCTTCCTCGGCTCTCTCATCGAGATCGAGGCAGTGGCGTTCCCTGCCGTAGAGAAGGGGAAGGGATCGGTGCGCTTCAACGAGACGGCGGGCAGTATGGCGAAGGACTCCGTGTTCAACGCAGCATCGGTCATGCGTCAGCTCACGGGGCGCGATATCCACGACTACGACATCCACGTCAACGTGATCGGCGGCGGCAACATCGACGGCCCGAGCGCGGGCACTGCCATCCTCGCGGCAATTGTCAGTGCGGTGACAGGGGCGGCGATCCGTCAGGATGTGGCTGTGACGGGCGAGATCTCCCTCCAAGGAGAGATGAAGCCCGTCGGCGGCGTGTTCGAGAAGGCATATGGCGCACGACAGGCAGGGATCTCCACGCTCATCATCCCGTGGGAGAACAAGAAGGACATCCCTGAGGAGCATCTGGGACTCACTATTCACCGCCTGAAGAAGGCGGAGGAGGCGTTTGCGGTTCTCTTTGCGGATGATACGTGGAAGAAGAAACGTGAAGAAGTGTGATATGAGGTAGGGAACTGCTGCGGGGAGGATAGCATCCTGCGCGTAGATACAGAATGATAAATCATCAAGAAGAAGCTCTCTACTGAGGTCAGTGGAAACACGAAAGAATTTTATCTCGAAAGGAGAATCCAATGACGGAAGGACGCATCCCACCGCAGAGCATTGAGGCGGAGCTGTCCGTGCTTGGTGCGATGATGCTGAAGCCTGCGGCAGTCACGCAGGCGATCGAGCTGCTGCGTGCGGACGAATTTTATCGACAGGCACATCGCGCCGTATTTGAGGCCATGGAGGAGTTGGTCCGGAACGGTGAGCCGGTCGATATCGTGACGGTGACGGAGCTGCTGAAAAAGAAGAACCTCATCGACCAGGTCGGCGGCATCTCCTTCCTTGCAAACCTGACGAACAGCGTACCGAGCACGGCGAACCTCGCCCACTATGCCAAGATCGTCAAGGAAAAGGCAATCCTGCGTGCACTCATTGACGCGAGCACGGAGATTGCAGGTGCGGCATATGAGGCGAGCGAGGAGATCGCCGAGCAGCTGGACGATGCGGAGCGCAAGATCCTCGCCATTGCGGGCGGGCAGACGACAGGCACCTTCGTCCCGATCAAGGATGTCGTCTTTGATGCCGTGGATCGTGTGAGCGAGCTCGCCAAAGCAAAGGGCGGCATCACGGGGCTTTCGACGGGACTGACCACACTGGACTCCGTGACGCGCGGCCTGCAAAAGTCCGATCTCATCATCGTTGCGGCACGTCCCGCGATGGGAAAGACGGCGTTCGTTCTCAATCTCGCGACCCATGTCGCGCTCCAAGGCGGAACGGTCGCATTCTTTTCCCTCGAAATGCCGCGCGAACAGCTCATGCACCGTATCTTCTGCGCGGAGGGACAGATCGATGCGACGCGTCTGGCGCGTGGGGAGCTGGACGATGAGGAGTGGGAACGCCTTGTCAAGGTCGCCGATCGCATGATGAAGACGAACCTCTACTTTGACGACACGAGCAGTACCACTGTTCTCGATATCCGCACGCGTGCGCGACGGCTCAAGGCGGAGCATGGGCTTGACCTCATCGCCATCGATTACCTCCAGCTCATCCAGGCACCCGGCCGCGCAGAGAGCCGTACCCTCGCCGTTGCGGAGATGACGCGCTCGCTCAAGGTGCTCGCCCGCGAACTGAACGTCCCGATCATCGTACTCTCGCAGCTCTCACGCGCGACGGAGGGACGCTCGGACAAGCGCCCCATGCTCTCTGACCTGCGCGAGTCCGGCTCCATCGAGCAGGATGCGGACATCGTCATGTTCCTCTACCGTGAGGACTACTACAACCAGGATACAGAGAACGCGAACATCACCGAGCTCAGCATTGCCAAGCACCGCAATGGTGCGACGGATACCGTGAAGATGTTCTTCCAAAAGGAGTATACGCGCTTCCGCGATCTTGCGCGGGAATCCTGATTGTTTCACGTGAAACATTTTCGTCCGATCCCCTCAAAAAAGAGGGGATTTTTTTTGTCATTTGTGCTATGATGAAG
Source organism: uncultured Selenomonas sp. (assembly GCA_937981305.1). Lineage (GTDB taxonomy): Bacteria > Bacillota > Negativicutes > Selenomonadales > Selenomonadaceae > Centipeda. Next base: position 1,613 of record CALJPB010000289.1, on the reverse strand, counting down.
GAAGTTCATATGTATGGATTGCGTGCGCTCTTGTACGCATCAATAGGCAGGGGAGGAAGAGTCGTGTTAAAGAGTATTGCGATCATGACGAGCGGGGGAGACAGCCCGGGGATGAATGCGGCGGCGCGTGCGGTTGCGCGTACGGCACTCTATGAGGGTGTGAAGGTCTGGGGCATCTGCGACGGCTATCACGGGCTGCTCGAAGAGAATATGCGTGAACTGGAATCCAAGGACGTGGGCGACATCATCCAGCGCGGCGGCACCTTCCTCGGGACGGCGCGCTGCAAACGTTGGCAGACCCCCGAGGGACGCCGCCTCGGACATGAGAATCTCATCAAGCGCGGGATCGAGGGGCTTTGCGTGATCGGCGGGGACGGTTCTCTGCGCGGTGCACAGCTCCTCTCCGAGGAGTACGGCTTTCCCATCGTAGGCCTGCCGGGGACGATAGACAACGATGTCTGGGGCATGGACTATACGATCGGCTGTGACACGGCAGCGAACACGATCATCGATGCGATCAATAAGCTGCGTGACACGGCATCGGCACATCGCCGTGTGATCGTGCTCGAGGTCATGGGGCGCGGCAGCGGATGGCTGGCTCTTGTCGCGGGCATCTCGGGCGGCGCGGAGTACATCATCGTGCCTGAGGAGGAGTTCAACATCGAGGAGATCACAAAGGATCTCTCGCGTGCCTATGAGCATGGCAAACGGTATATCCTCATCGTCGTTGCCGAGGGTGCGGCGAGCGGGCAGGAGGTCTGTGACTATATCGCATCGCATACGGACATCGAGACGCGTGTCTCTGTGCTCGGGCATATCCAGCGTGGCGGCTCGCCGTCTGTCATCGACCGCGTGCGTGCAAGTCAGCTCGGGGAGCAGGCGGCTCTCGCACTGATCTCGGGGCTCTCGGGCGTGGTGTTCGGCTACAGCAAGGGACACGTCGTCTCGGTCAACCTCTACGATGCCGTGAACAACAAGAAGAAGCTCGATCCCGACTATCTGCATCTGGCGAAGGTGCTGTTCTAATCGTCGCGTTTGCGTTGGGCTTCCCCTAAATAAATTCTTAAAATAAACACTCCCGCAGAAAGGATGATCCCGTGGCAAAGATCATAGCGATTGCCAGCCAGAAGGGCGGCGTCGGCAAGACAACGACGGCGGTCAATCTCGCCGCCGCTGTTGCACGCATGAAGCGGCGTGTCCTGCTCGTTGATATTGATCCGCAGGGGAATGCGACGAGCGGGTTCGGCATTGACAAGAATATGCTCATGACCACGACCTACCGTGTCCTCATCGGAGGAGACGATCTGCGGAATGCTGTGATTCACTCGGACTACCGCGTGGATGTCCTGCCCGCCAGCGTCGAGCTCGCGGGGGCGGAGGTGGAACTGGCGGGGATGGAGCGGCGCGAGACACGCCTCAGGGACGCACTCACTGTGGTGGAGCACGACTACGACTACATCTTCATCGACTGCCCGCCGTCGCTCGGCTTTCTCACGCTGAACGCACTCACGGCGGCGCACGCCGTCCTCATCCCGATCCAGTGCGAGTTCTACGCACTCGAAGGGGTGGCACAGCTGATGAACACGATCGGCCTCGTGCAGGAGAGCGCGAAT
>CALJPB010000288.1 GCA_937981305.1 uncultured Selenomonas sp. | reverse complement strand
GCGCGGGATTGGCGTCGCCGTCATAACGAGCACGTCGGGCGTGACTGCACTCTTTTTCTCAAGTGCAGCGCGCTGTGCAACGCCGAAGCGATGCTGCTCATCGGTCACGACAAGTCCGAGTGCGGCAAACGCGACGTGATCCTGTATCAGCGCGTGCGTTCCGACAGCGATGTCCACCTCATGCGCGGCAAGCGCCACATCCATCGCCGTGCGATCCTTCTTCGTGAGCCGCCCCGAGAGGAAACCCACGCGCACGCCGAGCGGCGTAAGCAGTTCGCGCAGATAGTCGTAGTGCTGCCGCGCAAGAATCTCCGTCGGCGCCATCATCGCGCCCTGATGTCCGCTCCCCACCGTCTTGATGAGGGCAAGCAGCGCAATCGCCGTCTTGCCCGAGCCGACATCACCCTGCACGAGACGGCGCATCGGCAGCGGCGACTCCATATCGCACCGAATTTCGCCCCACACCTGCTCTTGATCGTCGGTCAGCGTGAAAGGAAGTGCCGCGCGGACGCGCTCGATGAGTGTGCCGTCCGCTGCGTGCGCAATGCCCTCCTGCTCCTGTGCCGTGCGCTTCTTGAGTGCAAGCAGCCCGCATTGGATGAGGTACAGCTCCTCGAACGCAAGCCGCCGCCGCGCCGCACACAGTTCCTCCTCCTGTTTTGGAAAATGAATGCGCTGAAAGGCAGCCCTGCGTCCGATGAGACGGTACTCCTCGCGGATGCGTTGCGGCAGGTTCTCTTCCAGTTCATCCACCGTCTGCGCAAGCGCATACGTCATCATCTGCCGCAGCTGCTTCTGCGTCAGCCCCTCGGTCGCCGCATAGACGGGCAGAATGCCGAGGTGTTCATCCGCCGCATCCTGTGCACCGAGGATTTCAAACGATGTGATTTGCGAGAGCGCAAGCTGCCCGCCCCCTTGATAGGCATAGTCCGCCTTGCCCGAGAGGAGGACGCGCTGCCCCTCACGCAGCTTTGATTTGAGGAAACGCTGATTGAACCAGACCGCCTGTGCATAGCCCGTCCCGTCGCCGAGAAGTGCCGTCAGCACCGTAAAGCCGCGCCGCCGCGTCGGACGCTCCGTCGCCTGCTGAATCACGCCGAGGACGGTTGCACGCTCCCCGACGCGCAGTTCGGCGATGGGGGTCACGCGGCTCTGATCTTCGTATGCACGCGGATAATACGTCAGAAGATCATAGACTGTCTGGATCCCGAGACGCGCAAATGCCGCCGCCTTTTTCACACCGACACCACGCACCTTGTTGATGCTGTCTGTGAGATGCATCGTACCCCCATTTCCAAAAAGAAGCTGCCGCGAATGCGGCAGCTTCCCTCATAAAGCAAATACAGTTTAGAGCTTGGGGCCCGCAGGAACGAGCGCCTTGCCCTCCTCGTTGCCCTCGTACTTCTTGAAATTCTTGATGAAACGCTCGGCGAGGTCACGCGCCTTCTCATCCCATTCCGTACGGCTTGCATAGGTATCGCGCGGATCGAGGATCTTCGGATCGACGCCCGGCAGCTCCGTCGGAACCTCGAAGTCGAAATACGGGATCTTCTTCGTCGGTGCGCTGTCGATCGAGCCGTCCTGAATCGCGTGGATGATGCCGCGCGTATCCTGGATGGAGATGCGCTTGCCCGTGCCGTTCCATCCCGTGTTCACGAGATAGGCACGCGAACCGTGCTCCTCCATCTTGCGGACGAGTTCCTCCGCATACTTCGTCGGATGGAGTTCGAGGAACGCCTGTCCGAAGCACGCCGAGAACGTCGGCGTCGGCTCCGTGATGCCACGCTCCGTACCTGCGAGCTTCGACGTAAAGCCCGAGAGGAAGTAGTACTTCGTCTGCTCCGGCGTGAGGATGGAGACCGGCGGCAGAACGCCGAACGCATCCGCCGAGAGGAAGATGACGTGCTTTGCGTGCGGACCGGCGGACTTGTCCGCAACGTGACCGAGCACAATGTTCTCAATGTGGTTGATCGGATACGAAACGCGTGTATTCTCCGTGACCGTCTTGTCCGCGAAGTCAACACGACCCGCAAGATCGACCGTCACGTTCTCAAGCAGCGCGTTGCGGCGAATCGCCTGATAGATGTCCGGCTCCGCCTCGGGGTCGAGGTTGATGACCTTCGCATAGCAGCCGCCCTCGTAGTTGAACACGCCCTCATCGTCCCAACCGTGCTCGTCGTCACCAATCAGGAGACGTTCGTTGTCCGTCGAGAGCGTTGTCTTGCCCGTGCCGGAGAGACCGAAGAACAGCGTCGTATTCCCCCCCTGCTTGTCCGTGTTCGCCGAGCAGTGCATGGAGGAGATGCCCTTGAGCGGGAGGTAGTAGTTCATCATAGAGAACATACCCTTCTTCATCTCGCCGCCGTACCACGTATTGACGATGATCTGCTCACGGCTCGTGAGGTTGAACATAACCGCCGTCTCGGAGTTGAGACCGAGATCGCCAAAGTGCATGACGCGCGCCTTCGCCGCATTGTAGACGACAAAGTCCGGCTTGAAGTCCGCGAGCTCTTCCTCCGTCGGGCGGATGAACATATTCGTGACGAAATGCGCCTGCCACGGCACTTCCATGATAAAGCGAACCGCCATACGCGTGTTTTTGTTTGCACCGCAGAACGCATCGACGACAAAGAGACGCTTGTTGCAGAGCTCACGAATCGCAATCTCGCGTACAGCATTCCACGCTTTCTGCGTCGCGCGATGGTTGTCGTTCTTGTACTCGTCGGAGGTCCACCAGACCGTATCATGCGAGGTCTCATCGTCGACGATGTACTTATCCTTCGGGGAGCGTCCCGTATAGATGCCCGTCATGACGTTGACAGCATCCTTCATCTCCGTCACCTGTCCGCGCTCGTATCCCTCAAGATCGGGGCGCAGCTCCTCGCGGAACAGCTGATCGTAGCTTGGATTGTGAACAACCTCCGTCGTCCCCGTAATGCCGTACTGTGTCAGATCAATCGTTGCCATGATATAACCTCTTTCTCCAAAAAAATGGGAGCAATTGATGCGAGGCGGAAGTCCCGCCTCGGTATCATCATTAACATACTTTAGTGAAGCTTCTTCGTATCGTCCGAAAATCCTTCTTTATTGTGAAAAATTTTTATTGTTTGCTTGTTTTTCTTATGTACGGGCAAATGCGAGAACCGCTGCACGCATCCCGTCCTTTTCACAAATCCCCCTATGATGCACGGGCGCTTTTTCCAGTGCTTCAAGCCGCGCAGGAATCTCCATCCCGCTCC
>CALJPB010000287.1 GCA_937981305.1 uncultured Selenomonas sp. | reverse complement strand
GCATCATCATCGGTGTCGTCACCAAGACCGGCGTCGGGCTGCGCCTCGCCTCCGGACTCATCGAGATGGCGGGCGGCATGCTGCTTCCCGCGATGTTCTTCACCATGATTACGGCGATTGTGCTCGGCATGGGCGTGCCGACCACGGCGAACTACGTCATCACCTCGACCATCGCCGCGCCCGCACTCGTGCAGATGGGCGTGCCCATCCTCGCGGCGCATATGTTTGTCTTCTACTTCGGCATCATTGCGGACGTGACCCCGCCCGTCGCGCTCGCCGCCTATGCGGGGGCGGGCATCAGCGGTGGCAACGCGCTCAAGACGGGCGTACACGCGTCCAAACTCGCGGTCGCGGCGTTCATCATCCCGTACATCTTCGTGCTGTCCCCCGTGATCCTGATGGTGGACGCGACCCCGCTCACGCTCACCCTCGCGACACTCTCCGCACTCGCGGGCATGATCGCTGTCAGTTCGGCACTCTGCGGCTTCCTCGTGGATCACTGCCGCCTGTATGAGCGCGTCCTGCTCATCGTCGCGGGGCTGCTCATGATCAAACCCGGCGGTATGACCGATATGATCGGATGTGCGGTCTTCGCTGTGATTCTTGCCATGCAGTATATGCGCGTGAAGAGGGCGGCGTAAATCTCGCAATAAGACAATAAAAGAGCCTTTCCTGTACGCTGCGGGAAAGGCTCTTTGCATATGACGTTTTAGTTCTTGACGTTTGTTTCGTTCGGTGTCACATCGATCAGTGTGTCCTCGAGCATCTGCTGCGGCTCATCTTCCTTCTTGCGGCGGAGGAAGAAGAAAGCGCCTGCACCGATCAGGACGATGACGAGGATGATCGTACCGATGATCGCCGTCTTATTCCAGATGCGGAACGCGACCTCGATCTTGGACGACTCACCCGTCACGAGGGTCTTGCCGAGGTTCCATGTGAGCTGCTTGCCGTCGTTCTCCGAGCGGTCGGCGTTCGAGCTCGTGGGGGCGGACGGCAGCGTCATCTGATAGGTGAACGTGATATTGCTTGCGAACGCACCCGCGCCGCCGCCGTTCTGGCTGCCCTCAAAGAGCAGGTCAAAGTTGTAGTCCGTGTAGAACAGGCTCTTGTTCGCGGTGATGCCCGTGTTCTTGCCCTCGTTCGCCTTGAAGAAGTCATTTTCCGCGAGCTTGTCGATTGTGGCGTAGTGCTCTGTGATCTCGTAGCCCGACATATTCTCCTTCGTTACGGGCGTGACCTGCGCATCCGGATTCTTTGCCGTCGTCGCTGTCTTGCTCTGCTCGACGATCTCAGCGAGCATTGGTACGCTGACGAGCGTGGTCTTGAGGTCGGCACTGCCGTCCTCGTTGATGACAACGTTCACATCGCCGCTGAAACAGCCGCCGGTGAGCGCGAGTACGCCCAACATCGCGGCGGTGAGAACGGTGCGCATCGTGTGCGTGCATCGTGTCAGAAACATAAGATACCTCCTAAATTACTGTCAACAAATCCATTGTCATTCTATCATGAGCACATCGGATTGTGCAAGGTGGACGATTGGCACAAAGTTTTTATGCAAGAGGTTGAGATAAAGCTATAGACATTCAAATACGGGGACAGGGAACCATCGATATAACCACGCGTAGGATCATATACGATGAAAGTCCTATAATTTTTCCACAGATGGAAGGAAAAATGACAGGGACAGCGAATACGAGTGAAGTAGAAATATTGTTACTGTTTTGGAAGTGGCAAAGGAGTGCTGACTATGACAATGCGGGTGAATGGAGGGGGGCCGTCTGCATATGAGGCGGCAAAGACGACGAACGCAAGCGCGGCGCAGAAAAACGATGCGGTACCGGCGGAGCGCGTGGAGGCACCCGCGTACCGTGTCGAGATCAGTGCGCGCGGGCGCGACGAGAGCGACGGCGAATACATTGCGCGTCTGATGCGGAGCACCAAGCGCTACGACGGCGAGATCAAGGCAGGCTCGATGGAGGAGTTCTATACATCGTGGCGTGCGAAGCAGAAGGAGCTGACGGAGCGCGCGGCGGAGAAGAATCGTGACGTACTCATATCTCCTGAGCCGTATTCAGACGAGTTGTACTGGAAGGGCGACCAGATACTCGGCATCAACGTCTATGCCGAGCATTGGGCAGAGAAGGAGGGCGTAATCAATCCTCTGTATGCGGAGGCGGACGAACATTTTGAGTCGTATCGAAACGTCCTTGACAAGGTGCGTGCAGGCGGTACATCTGTATTTCGAGCGTACAATTTGAAGTTTGCGGGCATGGCGGCTCTTGCGAATACCTCCTATGCAGACGAAGAACTCAGCAAGCGTATTGCACGCGGACATACTACGGTGGAGGAGTACACGCGGGCAAAATCGTACGCAAATGAAGCGAACTCCAAAACCGCGCAGGTGTCTTTGTTGCAGTCGATTTTAGTTCGCCGTCGACGAAGTTTGCCGCGCGGATTCGTTACGAGTATAATGGTTCGCTTGCGAACATCGGTGTCAAGGAACTGGATTTCATGGCGCGTCATAAGGAAGCGAGTGACGTGTGGGTTCAAGCGGCACAAGGCGCGTACAAGAACCATGCAGAGATCGTGTCAGCGCTCAAGCAGTCAGGTCGTGACGATACCGCCGCAGCCTATCAGGAGTTTCTTGGTGGATTGACCCTCAGACATTATTCTTTGGATGAAGCGATGCGTGCGAACTTCTCTCATGCACATGGCGAACTCTGGGAGGCGGCAACGAACGATGCGGATGGCTATGACCGCTTACAGCGTTCCATGTGCGGCAATGATAATGCTTCGATTCGCTATACGCAGGGAGAGATGAGCCGCGCACTTTCGGACGGCGCGGATGAAATCAAGTTCCTTCACCGTCTCAGCCGTCAGCGCGATCCTCTTTACCTCATCCAGACGGCGGATGGCCGTTGGATAAAAGCGAATGAAGCACAGCAGAGCGACAAGAGTGCGCGCCGTCCTGACAACCCGCTCGATCAGGAACTGGCGAACCTGCGCAAGCAGCTCGCCGAGGTGAAGAAGTCCGCAATGAGCGACGATCAGAAACAGCCGCTCATCACCTCCATCCAGAACCGCATCAATACCATCCTCGCGCAGCGTACCTCAGAGCTTCAGGGTGAGAGTAAGAAGAACAAATATGCGTGAGATGCTATCCTTGAAATCCGAAGTGCACTGTGCTATACTATGCGTAGGCAAACACGGACTGACATAGACGTCACAAACGACGAAGCCCCCGTGAAGAACTGGAGATTCTTCACGGGGGCTTCTCGCACATTTATGGGGCGTGCTCACCTTGGGCTAGCTACTCAACGAAGGCAGGCATCTAACCACTTGCAGATGTAGTAGGCTACTACACTTGCCGCGACTGCCTGCACGAAAACACGGGCTGACATGACATCACCCCCTCCGCTACTTGAGTGTCGGGGAGAGTAGCATGAACAGTATAGCATACAATATGTGTTTTTGACAGAAAGGCAGATAAAACTAAAAGCACCCCTTGACACGGGCTCTTGAATGTAGTATCATACAATGACCTATTGAGTAAGAATGGGGATTTGTGCGCCTTTTTTCGGGGAGGATGGGGGAGGCACGGATAACATACTGCCGGAATGGTGCAGGATTTATCCGTGATTCCGCAGCCTTCACGGCTCGTGTTAGAAAGGATCATGGAGCAAGGTATTCGGATGGTTGCCTTGTTCTTTTTGTGTCTTTTTATTCCAACGCACAAATCACCATACGATAATCCAGCGAAAGGGTGACAGCGTTCATGTTCAATCCTGTGTCGGTCGGCCGTCGCACCCGGTACAGCTACGCGCGTATCAAGGAAGTTATGGAGATGCCGCATCTCCTCGACATCCAGCGCACGAGCTACCAGTGGTTTTTGGAGGTGGGACTCGCGGAGATCTTCCGCGACATCTCGCCTATTCAGGATTTCTCGGGGAATCTCATCCTTTCCTTTGAATCATTTGCACTCGGTGAGCCGAAGTACGATCTCGACGAGTGCAAGGAACGCGATGTGACCTATGCGGCTCCCCTGCGTGTCAATGTGCGCCTTGTGAATCGCGAAACCGGCGAGATCAAGGAGCAGGAGGTGTTCATGGGCGATTTCCCGCTCATGACGGATACGGGCACGTTCATCATCAACGGCGCGGAGCGCGTCATTGTCAGTCAGCTCGTCCGCTCGCCCGGTACGTACTACGGGGTCGAGATCGACACGACGGGCAAGGAGCTCTTCAACGCGACGATGATCCCGAACCGCGGCGCGTGGATCGAGCTCGAGACGGATGCGAACGACATTGTGTCCGTGCGCATTGACCGCACGCGCAAGATGCCTGTGACCTACCTCATCCGTGCGCTCGGCTACGAGTCGGACGATGAGATCCGTGCGCTCTTTGGCGATGATCCGCGCATTCTCACGACGCTCGAGCGCGACACGGACGAGGTCAAGACGCGCGGCAAGGCGGTCATTGAGATCTACCGCCGTCTGCGTCCGGGCGAGCCCGCGAACGAGGACAACGCACGGCAGCTCCTCGAGGTGCTGTTCTTTGACCCGCGCCGCTACGATCTGGCGACGGTCGGCCGCTACAAGCTGACGAAAAAACTCGGCTGGCGGCGCCGCCTCTTGGGCAAGGTGCTGGCAAATCCCGTCATTGACAAGGAGACGGGCGAGATCGTATTCCCGAAGGGCGAGGCGATTACACAGGATATGGTGGATGCCGTGAGCGCGGAGCGCGAGACGGCGCTTTTCGGCGAGGGCGAGATCGTCGCCTTTGACGTGCAGAAAAAGGACGGAGAGATCCATCGGATGCTCTGTGCGCCGACGCGGGACTACCAGTTCCGCACGGTGACGCGCGAGGATGTGATGGCGGCGATCAGCTACCTCCTCGGGCTCATGGACGGATTCGGCAATACGGACGACATCGACCACCTCGGCAACCGCCGCGTGCGTGCGGTCGGAGAGCTGCTGCAGAACCAGTTCCGCATCGGCCTTTCGCGCATGGAGCGCGTCGTGCGCGAGCGTATGTCGATCCAGGAGACGGAGAGCATCACGCCGCAGGGGCTCATCAACATCCGCCCCGTCGTGGCGGCGGTGAAGGAGTTCTTCGGATCTTCACAGCTCTCGCAGTTTATGGATCAGCACAATCCGCTTTCGGAGCTTACTCACAAGCGCCGTCTCTCGGCACTCGGCCCCGGCGGTCTCTCGCGTGAGCGTGCGGGCTTTGAGGTGCGCGACGTGCACAACTCGCACTATGGGCGTATGTGTCCGGTCGAGTCTCCCGAAGGTCCGAACATCGGACTCATCGGCTCACTCGCGAACTATGCACGCGTGAACCGGTTCGGCTTTATGGAGACCCCGTACCGCCGTGTGGACAAGGAGCACCGCCGCGTGACGGATGAGGTGCGCTACCTGACGGCGGACGAGGAAGATGAGCTCATCATCGCACAGGCGAACGAGCCGCTCGATGAACATGAGTTCTTTGTGAACGAGCGCGTCACGGCGCGCTGCCACGAGGAGACGGGGCTGCACCCGCGCGACCGTGTGGACTATATGGACGTGTCGCCGCGTCAGGTGTTCTCCATCGCAACGGCGATGATCCCGTTCCTCGAGAACGACGACGCAAACCGCGCACTGATGGGCGCGAATATGCAGCGTCAGGCAGTGCCGCTGCTCAAGACGCAGGCACCTCTTGTCGGTACGGGCATGGAGTACAAGGCGGCGTGTGACTCGGGTGTGATGGTGCTCGCGAAACACGGCGGCGAGGTCACGGAAGTCACGGCGAATGCGATCACTGTCCGCACGGACGAGGGGGCATTCGATAATTATAAACTTCAAAAATATGTTCGCTCGAATCAGGCGACGTGCATCAACCAGAAGCCGCTGGTCTACGCCGGCGACCGTGTGACGGAGGGGCAGCCCATCGCCGATGGCCCGTCGACCGACAGCGGCGAGCTGGCACTCGGCTACAATATCATTGTCGCCTATATGCCGTGGGAGGGCTACAACTACGAGGACGCGATTCTCCTCAGTGAGAACCTCGTCAAGCGGGATCTCTATACCTCGATCCACATTGAGGAGTACGAGTGTGACGCACGCGACACGAAGCTCGGCCCCGAGGAGATCACGCGCGATATCCCGAACGTCGCGGAGGACGCGCTCAAGGATCTCGACGAGGAGGGCATCATCTCCA